>CAYJUR010000114.1:0-4007 GCA_964373405.1 uncultured Methanosarcinales archaeon
CTGCGGTATGGTTGACTTTTACCCCAGTTTCTCTCTGGACATCATCAAAAATTTCATCAGCTAGAGCAGCATAATTGATAATGCCTTTTGCCAATGCTTCTTGAATGAATGGTTTTTCTTCTATGAGCTGTTCAACAGCCCTCGTTATTTTGACCATGAAAAATACCTCAATTCTTCCCGGGAAAATAACACTCACGTTTTGGCGAATTCTCGTGTATAACAAACTATTCCTAATTTGTTATAATAATAACAAATAGTTAGGTTATATATAAAGGTATCTGAATAAAATTTTGAAATTTGTTGTAAATTCAATATGTGCTTTTTGTTCCGAAGCATTTTATCAGGGCTTCGCCAAAATTAAGTTTTAGATAAATGAAAAGGTCACACACTGTGTGACTAATTCATAAATTATTTCTTTAACTTGGTTTTTGGGAAGGCATCAAAGAAGTAAGTTAGGAAGTAATCTAATTTTTAATTTGTAAAAAACTTATTTAAACTCATACTCCAAATTATCGAATTCTACAGAATCAACAACAATCTCATCACTATCTCTATAACTTATGGAAACATAATCTCCTTCATATGTTATTAAACTCTCAGGTCCATAAATCTTAAAAATGTGTTTATTAAAAATTGCTCCGTTCGAACGAATCACAACATAATCTCCTCTTATTCTTTCAATTGTTCCCTTAATCTCGCTCAATTTTTCTACATTCAAACCATCTTTAACTACAATTTGATATTCGCTTTCCAACCATTTTTTGTAATCCATTAAAACATCATTTAATTTTTCTTCAACAAAAACTTGTCCAGTTTCGGCATGCACTAATGCAATTCTTTGTAATTTGTTATTTTCATTAGACAAAATAGGAACAACCCACGTCAATTCTCCAAAAATGTTGTAGAATACTGGTTGAGCTCCATAATACCCTGCGAAGTTAGACACTGCAGAGTCCGCAGCTGATACAGCAGCTTCTTCATTATAATATCCCGATACATTTGCATAATAAATCATTTCTCCAGTTCTAGTATTAATTGTTGCATATCCATTTAAGCTCTTGTCTAACGCAGATGGAGATGTGTGCCCTGTAAACCATACTAATCCTTTATCAGTTCTAACTGCAAATACATCAACAAATCCATTTTTCTTTGTTGGCAAATGCATATCTTTCTGAGATAATAATGTATTAAAGTATCCGTGAACATACGCGCCGTACCAATAATTATAATCTTCTGCAATTAATTCAGGAATTGCTCTATCAACCCATAAAGGCAAATTGTCTAATGCATAAAATTCCATATCTCCATTTTCGGGATCAACAATCACAACTCCATAAACTTTTTCCCCAGTAAACCATATACTAGGTTTCACAAGAGAAACAACCCATTTAGGATTATTATTATCATCTATCTCAAATGTGAAATCTTCTAATCTATAATCATAATATTTTTGATAAACATGTCTGTATAAATTTGATTGAAACAATGCACTTTGTATATATTTCATATTTTTATTATCTATTCTTTCAGCTTTAGCATTTTCATCTTCAGCATCAACAACAATATAGCCCGGCGAAGTTTTGAATTGGAACCATTTTATGAAATTGCCTAACTCTAGTGGAGCAACCCAATAAAGATGGTCATTTACTATTTGTATTGTTAATCTTCCTACAACTGCTTTATACCCAATTTCTCCTATTACTTTGTCCGCACTCCAATCGGCGTATTCTAAAGGAACAACTCTTATATGGGATGCTTCAACAGAACTTAATTGTTCATTACTGATTTTTGCATTAGGAAGTTCATGTAAATCTTGAGTTTGTGTTAATGGAATTAAAGGACTTAATAACCAAAACAATATAATTGCAACAATTACAAATATAGAAAATTTGAATGCTTTTATGCTATTTTTATTTAATGCAAGATTATTTCTATTTTCATATATTGTTATGAATGAATTTATTAAAAGCAAAATTGCAATAGGAACTAATATATCTGGGAAAATTATTGCGGGCATTGCAACGTATGCCATAACTGCAGAATAAATAAATCCAACTTTGAGTCTGAATAATTGCCCTTTCCAATATCTTTTTGAATTCCCTTTAAAGAGCGAATAAAAATCTAGATTAATCGAACCTAACAAAATGATAATAAAAGCTAGGATCATGCCGTTCATTTATGTGAATAAAAGATGGGGCTTTTTATAGGTTGTGTAAGATAATTTTAAATATATGTTATTTTTACTTAAATTATATGAAACCAATTTCATTAATATTCATTTTAATCCTTTTACTACTCTTTATAACATCCTGCTCACCTAAAACTTCAAATATAGACATTAATGGAAATTTGATTGAAAATAATATTAATTCGGAGGACACAATGACAAATACAATAATAGTAATGGAAACAAATATGGGGACAATGAAAATCAAACTTTATGATGATAAAGCTCCTATAACAACATCTAATTTTAAGAAATTAGTTAAAGGCGGATTTTATGATGGCATAATTTTCCACAGAATTATTCCTGATTTTATGATACAAGGAGGAGATCCTGATGGAAAAGGAACAGGTGGTCCAGGGTATGAAATTAAAGATGAGTTCCACAAAGATTTAAGACATTCTAAAAAAGGAATTTTGTCTATGGCAAATTCTGGTCCAAATACTGGAGGAAGTCAATTCTTTATTACATTAGTTCCAACGCCTTGGCTAGACAACAAACATTCAGTCTTTGGAGAAGTTGTTGAAGGTTTGGATGTATTAGATGAAATTGGAAATGTTGAGACTGGTTCTAATGACAAGCCTATAGAGGATGTTGTTATGGAAAAGGTGTATATACAATAAAATGAAAATAGAAAAAAAATGTTGGCCAAAATTTTTCCAAAAAATATTAGATGGAGACAAAACTTTTGAGTTGAGACTGGCAGATTTTGATTGTAATGTTGGAGATATACTAGTTCTAAGAGAATTTAATCCAGAAAATAAACAATATTCTGGAAGAGTTATATATAAGAAAGTTACGTATTTGTTAAAAACAAAAGACACTAAATTCTGGACAAAAGAAGAAATAGATAAATATGGATTTCAGGTGTTGGGGTTTAAGTGAGTTTAATAAAACACAACGCTATAATCAACTAAGTTTTTCTCATCATCATAGTTAAATTTGCCAGAGAAAATCTTGTCTCCATCAAGCCATGGCAAAAATATTTTATCTCCACCCCACAAATTTAGATTTAATAATTCTGAATTTGGAATCCATTCAAGATTGCCTTCATTAGAAACAATTAATTCGCCTTCAAAATATTTAACAACATAAACAAAAACTAGCCAAGAATCATTATCGCAAAAAGGAGGAAATGTTAAATAACCTTTCAAAGTAGGATTTTTTATTCTTAATCCTGACTCTTCTTCAACTTCTCTAACAACGCATTCTTCAGGAGTTTCTCCATTTTCTATCTTTCCTCCAAGTCCATTCCACTTTCCATCGTGCATATCATTTGTTTTCTTTACTCTGTGAAGCATTAATGTTTTCTCGTCCTTTCTGATATAACAAAGAGTTGCAACTTTCATTAACGGATTGAATTGTTTTATGTATTTAAAGCTGTTGTTTTATTCATTTTCTCAGTTAACTTTTTATATCCGTTCTTCCTGTCTAAGTGTATGACCTCAAAAATCGCTTTAACAATCTTTTTTATATTCATTTTACTATTAGTTTCAAGTTGCTTATTCCCTCCTACCAATTATGAAGAAGATATAAAAAATATAGAAGACAGAAGAGAACCTCCAACAACAGTAGAACCAACAAATCCTGAGCCTACGCCAGAACCAATTGTTGTACCTACGCCAACTCCCGTTCCTACTCCTGCACCAGTGCCAACCCCAACTCCTGTGCCAGTTGTAGACAAACCGAAATTTAACATGACTGAAAAAAATTTTGCATACTTATTGAACCAAGACGAAGATATATTATACATATATAATTTGAACACATCAAAAATAGTTGA
>CAYJUR010000115.1:0-3980 GCA_964373405.1 uncultured Methanosarcinales archaeon
CATCTGAACAAATCGCAGAATTTAGACAATTTGAAGATAGTGAGATAGATAGATTTCTTAAAAAATACTTTCCATTTAAAGAAACAAAAATATGGCTTCCTGAAGTTACTAAGGAACAATTTCCTTTAGTTCGCGCTGAAACTAAAGCTGGGATTAAATCAGGAATTGATGATTTTTTAAAAAGCGAAGGTATGGAAGGATTGAGTTTGTATGTAGCAGATTTAGGAAAATTATATTTTGATTTATCTATAGAAAATAGAATTAAAGAAAATTTGAATAAGTTTGAGTTTACTCCTAAGGATGTATTGGACTATTCTTACTATGTATGCAATAGTTATACTACAGGTTTTATTTATAATTATTCATCTGATATTTTTAGAAAAAGATTTAAGCAGGATTAATATGTTCAATTACAAAAACAAATTCTTTTTCGCATACATTTCCATATTTTTCATAAATTCTTTTAATTTTATTTCTCGTAAAAATTTTAAATTTAAAACCAGGGATATTTTTTAGGTATTTTTAGATACTTCTAGTTCGACCAATTATCCTAGAAAAACTAATTGAAAAATCTCCATCATATTCATTAGAAACAGGAATTAAAGATACTTTATCTTTTATGAATTTTCGGCATTTTATGTCTTTAAAAATATGGTGTGGGATAGTCATTCTTAAGTCGATTTTTTCTTCAATTCTATTTAGATTTAAAGTTTCTTTTAACAATTTAATCACTTTTCTTGTTGATGGCACTCCAGTCCAATCATTTTCTTTAGTTACAAGACATATCTTTGTTTGTCCATCTTTAAATTTTCTATTAACATGAACTTATATCATATCTTTCAGAACGGTTTTTTGCATTACAATTACGTCTGGTCTATCACTTTTAACTTTAGCCCATATCATTACCATATAAAACAGAATAATAAGCCTCTATAAAAATCATATAGTTAAACGAATTTTGTTGTTTTTTGAATGAGGCACATCTTTAAATATAACTAACTTTAAGATACTAATATGGGAATCGAACAAAGATTTACATCTGAACAAATCGCAGAATTTAGACAATTTGAAGATAGTGAGATAGATAGATTCCTAAAAAAATATTTTCCATTTAAAGAAACAAAAATATGGCTTCCAGAGATTGCAAAAGAACAATTTCCTTCTGTTCGTGCTGAAACAAAAGCTGGAATTAAAGTAGGAATTGATGATTTTTTAAAAAGTGAAGGAATGTATGGATTAAGTTTGTATGTTGCAGATTTGACTAATTTTGTAAGAAGCAAATTTATTTATGATGCCTTACTTACACATTTCAACAATCTCATATCTGATAAGAATAATGTTTTAAATTATTGTGGATATGTTGATGATTCGTACAGAGGAGTTATATATCAAGAATCAAACGATTTGTTTAAACAAATATTTAATGAGATTCTAGAATTACATTAATTATTTTGCTACCGGATATATATGTTCAATAATAAAGCCAAATTCTTTAGGATATCTGTCTTTGAATTTTTCATACGTGAAAATTATTTCTTTCCCTATTGAGGTATTATATGATATCCAAGGGTTTTTTCTTAAAATTTCATTTGCTTTTTTTGATCTGCCATAAATTTGTGTTAATGTAATTTTGAAATCACCTTCAAAAATGTCGCTTGATGGAATTGCTCCATTTTTAGTCATAACAAATTCCTTGCACTTAATGATATTAAATATGTGATGTGGAATATCGAATCTCTTATCAAAACCCTCAACTAATCTTATGCTATGAAGTGATTCTTGTAACAATTTTATAATCTGTTCGTCTGTTGGAATTCCAGTCCAATCGTTATCTTTTGTTACTAAGCATGTTTTAGTTTCATTAATTTTAAATTTTCTTTCTACGTGAGATTCTAAAAAAATCTTTAATATTTGTTTAGGAACTATAATAATATCTACTCTGTCCCATTTTTCCTTTGTCCAAATCAACACCATATTAGTTCAAATATTGTTTGTATATAAAAATCTAATAGTTAAACTTAAATATTCATTTATCTGGAATATAAAAATGACAAAAGCTAGGCTTCTTTCAGAAAAAGACTTGAATGAAAAATTTTATAAGGAAAAGTGGCAAAACTATGAGTTAAAAGTAAAGTGGAAGAGTTCTAAAAAAATGTGTAATAAGGCTAAGGCGGATATTTCTATAAAAACAGAAGATGGTCAAGAATATGTTGCAACATTTGTTACAGTTAAACATTTGCAATATTTACTTAAGAAATCAAGATACTTTCTTAAATCAAGCGTAGTAGTAGTTCAAGAAGTTAATGAAAATATTGTGAGGGAGACTATTGAGGATTTAATAAAAAAACAAAAATTGGAAAGGTTTTTTCAAAAGCCCAATTTGATTAAAATATTTGAAGAACAAGAACTTGAAAGATTCTTAGAATTGTATTGTACATTTGAAGAAATTATTTCAAATTTTCCTGATTTATATACCTCTCGTGAAACCGATATTGTTAGAAGATGTACTAAAAAAGGAATAAAAGAAGGAATAACTGATTTTTTAAAAGAAGAAAATATTGATAGCATATATTTTTCAAATAATCAAAATGGATTTTATTGGGATAATAATGTTGGGAAAAGAGTAACTGAAAAATTAGAATCTTTGGTAATTGCTTTAGATATTGAACTAAATAATATACCTGATTTTGTAGAACATATTTATCAAGCAGGGCGTTCTTTTATGCATCCTTCTTATGAAAGATATTTGAAATTATTTTGTTAATTCGAATTACCATAAAAATCATATTGTTAACCTTATATATGTAAAATAGGTTACAATTTTCCTATGGCTGTGAGAAGTTTTCTATGTCCTTTAATTAGTTCTTTAATTCTTAAAATTTCTTCAACTACTATTTTTGTGTTTTTATCTTTTAAATTCTCTGATATTCCCATTTTTTATCCACTCCTTTATTTCATTTTTTGAATAGTAATCTTCTCTCACTCCTTGTAAAACACTTGCTTTTGCTTTATTATTTTCTATTTTACTCTTGCTTTTTTTTTTGTGAGAAAATCTAAAACAGATATTAAAGCAGTTCTACGGTTTCCGCTTGCAAATGGATGCCCTTTAATTAACTCAATCAAGAGTGCTGAAGCTTTATCATAAATATCTCCATTTTCTTTCTTGCATTTTTCAATTGCGCTTGAAAGTTTGCTATAACTAAGTAATTCAGATTTATCTGATTTTTTCACTTCAAATATTTTATTGCTATTGCATTGAGTTCAACAATCGAATCCTCAGTTGGGTAAGTTATCCTATTCATAATTTAGTTAATAAGATTGTTGTTTTTAAATATTGCTATAGTTAAACGAATTTTGTTGTTTTTTGAATGAGGCGCATCTTTAAATATAACTAACTTTAAGATACTAATATGGGAATCGAACAAAGATTTACATCTGAACAAATCGCAGAATTTAGACAATTTGAAGATAGTGAGATAGATAGATTTCTGACTACTTATTGGAGTTATGATGATGCAAGGGCAATTCTTACTAATTTGGAGAAAACCAATTATGAAAAAGTTAAATCTGCCTCTAATAATGGAATAAGAAATGGTCTTGATGTTTATATGAACGGAAAGGGAGTTTCTGTTTATCTTTTAGATATAAATGAATTATCTAAATTTTATTATGAATTTGTAACAATCGATAACAATATTATTGAAATGATTAATAAGCTAAATATTAATTTAGATGGTGTTCCAGAATTTTCAGATTTTGTTTCGCACAATTTCTCTGCGTTTATATATCAAGATTCTAGATATAAGTTCAAAACAAAATTTAATTTATGATAATTATCGTATTCTTTCGATATGGATGTGATTAATAATAAAAACATATATTCTATTATACTCTTTTGGGATATTTTCAAATACTGTTTTAATTTCGTGTGAAGAAATTGTTCTTTCAATTATTGTCATACCTCGTAAAGTTTCCAATGT
>CAYJUR010000116.1:0-2305 GCA_964373405.1 uncultured Methanosarcinales archaeon
CCTGATACAAGTGACTGGAGTTCAACGTGTGCTCTTCCGATCTTGAAGACGCTTTAACATTACAATGTGCTTTAACTAATAAGTGCAAAGAAATAGTTTCATTTGATAGGGATTTTGATAAAGTCAAGGAAATAAAAAGATTAACTCCAAAAGATGCTGTGGAAAAATATGGGAAAAACAAAATTAAATAAAATAGATTATATAGATGCAATGAAAGGAATATTAAGCAATGTTAAATGACATCTGTAGAATTGCAGCATAAAATGGCTGAAATTTGGAGTGAGGAATATGTTGATGATTAATCAAAATGTACCCAGATTGGTAGAAATTTAGTTAGATTTATATTCTCTTAACAGTAATTTGTTTTTATGACTCAGAAAGTAAATCTTTACAGATGTATATGGCCATTTTGTCTATATGATTTCTTCTCAGGATTAATTTTTTTTACACCAATTTGGATATTATTTTATCAGTTAAGAGGCATGAATTTAGAACAGATAGGCATATTTGCTTCTGCTTTATATCTCTCATCCTTCATTTTTGAATATCCTACAGGAATCTTTGCCGACAGATTTGGAAGAAAGAAAAGTTTAGTTATATCCATTTTTTTGTTAATATTAGTTTATATTATAGAAATAAGTTCGTATTCATTTGAAAGATTTTTTGTTGCAGCAATTATTGCAGGACTAGGTTGGTCATTTTCTTCCGGAGCAAGAGAAGCATTAGTCTATGACTTTCTAAAAGAAAAAAAATTGGAAAAATATAATAGCAAAGTTGTTGGAATTGAAGAAGCAATATACTTTTTTAGTCTTGCTGTCTCTGCTTTTTTTGGATCAATTATGTTTAAATTTGATTCAACATTACCATATTGGGTGACAATAGTGGCTATGTCATTTGGAATACTTTCTCTTTTTTTTATAAAGGAAGCAAAATATAAAAAACGTAAAATTCCATTGACAAGTTTACAACAATTTAAAGAAGGAATTTCTAATGTTTTGAAAAACCCTGTTTTACTCTCTTTACTTTTACTATATATTCCAATCTTTTTTTTTTATGATGCTTGGTTTAATGCAAATCAACCAATACTAGTTTCTCTTGGTTTGCCACTAACGATTCTAGGGGTTTACCAAATGTTTAGAACCATAATTGGTGCTCTTGGCGGACTGTTTCTTCCAAAAATGTTGAATTACTTTTCGCATAGAACCCTTCTGATGTCCATTATTGTTATTCAGGTTATTGCGTGGGTTACTCTTGGATCTAATAATTTATGGTTTGTTATAATTTTTTCATTTATATTTCTTCTTCTGCGTCAATTATGGAACTATGTTGATGCGGATATTATTCATAAACATATAAAATCAGATGTTAGAGCAAGTACTCTATCTGCAAGACAGATGATGATAAGTGGAATATGGATTTTTATTCCTTGGTTGATGGGGTATTTGGTTAATACCTATAATAGAAATATATTATTTCCGATATTTGGCGGTATAATATTGCTTGTTGCATTTCCAATATATCTTGCTAGAAAAAAACATTTTTAAAAAAAGTTATAGTTATTTTTTTTAATTCCAATATCTCGCTATGCATTTTGACAAAGTCATGTATGAATGGATCTAAAGAGTGCTCTGATTTTGGAATTATTTCTTCTCAATATCTTCTCCTGTAGCTTTTCTCCAATATTTAGGTATTTCATCTTTAGTAAGTAATATTCTTTTAATTATTTTAGCTGGTTTCTTAGAAACCCATTGATGACCTCCTGGATTTGTTCTTTCAAATCCATCTGAAGAAACAACATAAACATAGTGAGGTGAATTTGGATCAGGAGTTCCATCTATACAGATTAATTTATGTTCTGGACTTGAGTAGTCCATCATACTATGTCTAATACATTTGTCTCTCAAAGACATTGCTTTAGCTATATCCTCTAGGTCTATGGCGTATACTCCCTCTTGTGAGTTTTCAGGATTAGTTTCGTCTGTAGCTTTTTTTGGGTTAATATGCCCTTCAATTAACGTTGCACTTCCATGATATAATAATTTTGGTTTGTTCATGAATTCATGATTCTAACTTTATTTAAATAACTTTCCTAAGTTAAACTTTTATTTGAAAGTTGAAATTTCATTTCATTCTTATAGCAAATCTCATAGAAATGTGAACTTTTAAACTTGAGATTTGCTATTAGCTAATCCCCTGTAAAATTCAATAATCAAGGAGATTAGCTATTAGATGTATTTATTAAAAGCTTCGCCAAAATGCAGATATAAATTATTGATGAATGCATTTAATATAGCATCGGAAAGTA
>CAYJUR010000116.1:2405-3930 GCA_964373405.1 uncultured Methanosarcinales archaeon
CCAAAATGCAGATATAAATTATTGATGAATGCATTTAATATAGCATCGGAAAGTAAATTTAAGATAGTTGTAAATGTTGAAAATTATATAAAACAATTTCATCGTTTTGAACACATAGGCTATGTAGAAAATCCCTCATTTTTGTTACTCTATTTACTTTTATTAAGTTTAATTAAGTTTCTTTAAGAGTAACAAAAATGTCCTATTTTATAGATTTTCTACATAGCCGAATATATACTAAAATATATAAACCCCAAATTCTACTATTATTTATTATGCCCTCAAACAAACAAATTTCGGATATCTTGGAAGAAATAGCTGATTTATTAGAAGTAATGAATGTTCAATGGAAGCCAAGAGCTTATAGGATGGCTTCAGTTTCTATAGAATCTTTATCAGAGCCAATTGAAGATTTGTATAAACAGGGCGGAATAAAAAAAATAATGGAGATTCCTGGAATAGGAGAACATATTGCACAAAAAATTGAAGAAATTATTAAAACAGGAAAATCATCATATCTTTCTAAAATAAAAAAAGAAATGCCTGTTGATGTTGAAAATTTAAAGCAAATAGAAGGAATGGGTCCTAAAACTATTGCATTAGTTTACAAATATCTCAAAATAAAAAATGTTGAAGAATTAAAAGAAGCAGCAAAAAAAGGCAAATTAAGCAAAATTAAAGGAATCGGCCCGAAAACAGAAGATGCTATATTGCATGCAACTGGGAATAGAGCAAAAATTGAAGGTCGAATGTTATTAGCACAAGCCGATGCTGTAGCTCAACAAGTGATAAACGAAATAAAAAGGCATTGCAATAAATTAGATATTTGTGGCTCATTAAGAAGAGGGAAAGAAACAATTGGTGATATTGATTTGCTTGCAACATCAAGAAATAGAACTGCTTTGATGAAAGCATTTACTTCGATTAGATACGTAAATAAAATTCTCTCAAAAGGAGATACAAAATCAACTATCTTATTAAATGATGGTGTTCAGATAGATTTGAGAGTCGTTGATGAAGATTCGTACGGAGCGGCAACACAATATTTTATAGGAAATAAGCAACACAATATTGCAACACGAATTATTGCAAAGAGAAAAGGTTACAAACTTTCTGAGTATGGTTTGTTTCGAATAAAAGACAACAAAAAAATCGCTGCTTCAGACGAAAACGAAATTTACAAAAAATTAGGTCTTCAATATATACCTCCAGAAATGAGGGAGATGAATGGTGAAATTGAAGCGGCACAAAAAAATAAAATTCCTGATTTAGTTGAACTTAGAGATATTAAAGGAGATTTACATTCACATACAACTGCTTCTGATGGTGGAAATACAATTCTTGAAATGGCAAAAGCTGCACAAGAATTGGGAAGAAAATATTTGTTGATTTCGGAACACACAAACATATTGAAAATTGCTGGTGGCTTGAGTGAAAGACAATTATTAGATCATTTTAAAGAAATTGATAGAGTAAATAAAAAATTAAATGGGATTACATTGTTGAAAGGGATGGAAGCAAATAT
>CAYJUR010000117.1:0-3926 GCA_964373405.1 uncultured Methanosarcinales archaeon
ATGGAGACTGGGGAGGAGAATTAATTATAACAGATCTTGTTTCAACTTGTGAACTGGATTTTTACACACAAGCTCCTTCGGGAAAAGAAGTTGAAGAGTTATCTAAAAAAGAAATCTTTAATGCACTGAGAAACAAAAAACCGGCTGACAAGGAAACAGAAAAAGCTCAAAAAGAAATTAAGAAAATAATTGAGAAGAAAACTGAGAAATTGGTTGAGAAACCAATTATTTCAAAGCCTGTTCTTAAAGGAAAAGCACCAATAGTTCCTGCGAAAAAAGTTATGACAAAAACAGGAATAACTGATGAAGACAAAGAAATCTTTAGAGAGATCCTTGAAGATTTGATTGGTACTAGAGCTGCATGTGTGTTGGACGAAGACTTAGAAATTTTGGGAAAAGTTCCAATTGCAGAATTAGGAAGTACTATAAAAAATATTGAAAATGTTTATGCGGTTGTATTAGATGGAGATATTGATCAGGCTCTTGTTGATACTGCAGAGAAAACAAGAATAAATGTTCTGGTTGGTATGGACAAGAAAGGAAAAAGTGCTAAGTTGATATTGCTTAGTGTTGATGAGTTGTAATTATTTTTTTATTTTCTTATTTACTTCCTTCCATAATCATCACTTAATCTTTCTATGTCGCTTTCATCAAATTCGCCATACGCAATTTCTAGAAATCTCGCTTCTTTGATTCCTTGTTTGTTCAATAAATCATCTTTTGCTGAAATTCTATGAATTGTTGTTTTTGGAATGAATATTTTATCGCCTTTTTTGAGCTCAGTTATTTTATCGTCTATTTCTGCAACTAATCCATCATCAAGAGCTATCCATAATTCATCTCTATGTTTGTGTCTTTGTTTACTTAGTCTTTGTCCACTTTTGACTGTAATAATTTTCACAGTAGTTTGTTCATTATGAGAGAATTGTTCAAACTGGCCCCAAGGTCTTATATCGATTTTGGAAGGATTCATATACAGAGATTTTACTTAGCTATTTATAATATTTGTGAAATATAAATTTGAATATTAAAATTCGATTCGATTCTAACTTACATCTCTCATAGCTACGCCAAAATGAATTTTTAACTTATCGAAAAAATAAGTAATGAAAGGATTATGAAAGTAAGTTGAAGAGTAGGCGAGTTTTGAATTTACTCTAACTTTATCAAAAAGAATATAATCCTCAATTTTCATGAAAATTGAGCAAATATATTTTTGTAAGCAAAAATATATAAAGGCTTAATTCAAGAATATATTTATGTACGAAATCATAGTGGGAAGGAAGGAAGAAGATAGGAAAAGGTATGGATTAAAGGGTTCTGTTTTGTTAGGAAAGCAATATGTTCGTATGGGGCAAACCACGTCTTTGTCTAACAATGTTTATATTGATGTGAATCAATCGCACGTTGTATTTGTGGCGGGCAAAAGAGGATCCGGAAAATCTTATTCGCTTTCAGCAATCTCCGAAGGAATAATGTCTCTAGAACCCGAAATAAGACAAAATATTTCTATGATATTATTAGACACAATGGGTGTTTTCTGGACAATGAAATTCCCTAACAAAAAAGATGAACAATTATTAAAACAATGGAAATTAGAACCAAAAGGAATGGATGTTCAAATATTTACTCCTATAGGAAGTTATGATAAACAAAAAAAAGAAGGAGTTCCAACAGATTTTAAATTCGCAATAAAACCATCCGAATTAGATATTGACGATTGGTGCAATACATACGAAATAAAAAGAACATCTGAAGTTGGAATTTTGATTGAGAAAATTATTAATTATTTAACAAACAATAAAGAGAATTATTCAATGCAAGATATAATTGAGACTATACACGACGACCTTAAAGCGGAGCAAAAAATAAAAGATGCTGCAATAAATAGATTCGAAAATGCGAAATCTTGGGGTTTGTTTGATACAAAAGGAACGGAATTAAAAGATTTAGCAATTGGAGGAAAAATTACTGTGTTAGATGTTTCTGCATATGCAACACAACCAAACGGATGGGCTATTAAAAATTTATTAGTAGGATTAGTTGCAAAAAAATTATTTATTGAGAGAATGAAAATAAGAAGACAGGAAGAATTTGAGGAAATTAAATCTAAACAAGAATATTTCAAAGAAGAGGATGTTAGGGAAAAGAAAAAAGAACCTTTAGTTTGGCTATTATTGGATGAGGCTCATGAATTTTTAGATAAGGAAGGTAAATCTGCATCAGCAAACGCGTTAATTTCTATTTTACGAGAAGGTCGTCAGCCAGGAATTTCATTAGTTTTAGCTACACAGCAACCTGGAAAAATTCATACGGATGTTATGACACAATCAGATATAGTAATTTCTTTTCGCTTAACGGCTGAAATAGATACATCTGCATTAAAGATGTTAGCGCAATCTTATATGAGGTCTGGAATAGAAGAAAACATAAATTTGTTGCCAAAAGTTCCAGGAGCTTGTGTTATTTTGGATGATGCAAATGAGAGAACATTTCAAACGCAAATCCGTCCAAAAATGACATGGCATGGAGGTTCTGCCCCTACAGCGATTCCTGAGAAGAAAGAGTTATAGATTGTATTCAAAGAGAAGTTTTGGATTACCTTTTTCTTTAATAGTAATCCTTTTGCTTACTTTATCTCCATAATAAATTGAATGAGTTACAATAATATTTTTATCGCCAATTTTTCCTTCATAATCAGCAAATTCTCTTGGAAATTGATTTTTATCAAATGGATGAATCAGTTTGAATTTGAATTCGCTTACTAAAAAATCAAGAACATTTTTTTTAGTGCCATAAAATGTTATATGTAAAATTCTCCCAACGAGTTGAGTTAGCTCAATTGGTTCTGATCTCTCCTGTACCTCTCCCTCCAAATCTTCCATATACAAGTGTATTTAAAGAACTTTATTAAGATTTCGTTTCATTTGTAAATAAACTTATTAATTTGACTTTTGGCTTTTTCTCTTGCTTTTTGATGAATTTTAAGAACTTCATTTATTTTCTCAATTAAAATTTTCTTTAACTCACCTGACAACAATTTGCCCGACTTATAATCATCATGTATCTTTTTTAGTTTTTTATCATCAAACTCAAAATATTTTAACCATTGATAAGCCACATCTATATCAGGATTTCCACCATATTTTCTGTGCTCTTCAAGAGTATTTCTACCGCCAGAAAAGGCATATTTGTTAATTTTTCTTTTAACATCTTCAGGAGTATCAAGAGTAGTTACTGCTGTATCCGGACCAGAACTGCTCATTTTTCCTTCAACTCCTGTCAAAGGTGGCATAAATTTAGCGTGTAAAATTGCAGGCTTATGATGACCAAGTTTTTCAACAACATCCCTACTAATTCTAAAATGAGAATCTTGGTCTACAGCTAAAGGAATCAAACAAGGTTGATTTTTTTTATTAATAATGTTTGGCAAGAATACTGGAACAGTCTGCATTGCAGTATAAAAAATACTTCCTATGTTTGTTGAATCTGTAAATCCAAATGCAGACTTAACAGATGAAGTAGTAATTTTTTTTGCGACTTTTATTGCCTCAGGATATATTAAATTAGCGTGTTTTGTATCTATAAGAAAATGTGTTTTTTTTGAATCAAATCCAATTGCGATTATATCAAGCATATTTTCATGTGTCCATTTCTGGATTTCTTCGTAAGATTTATCCTTAAATAAAAATTTTTCATCATCCGTAAACTGAAACCACAATTCTGCTCCAAACGAATCCTGTAGCCACTTTACAAATGTCCAGAGCGTAAGATGCCCTAAATGGATAGGACCAGATGGCCCACAGCCAGTATACAAAAAGAATTTATTCTTTTTTTCAAACTCATCAAGACACCAATTCAAATCTCTGTGAGCAAAAAAAATGCCTCTCTTTAAGTACGGGTGTAATTCGCCAGAATATTTTTTA
>CAYJUR010000118.1:0-3882 GCA_964373405.1 uncultured Methanosarcinales archaeon
ATACAATCATAGATTCACAAATCATATTTCTGAAAATGGAATAATTAGAGCAAATTTTGATGTAAGAACTAATGATGGCGCAAATTCTCAAAAACAAATTGAAACCAAATATTTGATAGGAGCAGATGGTCCAAATTCGTCAGTAGCAAAATCTGCAAATATGTTGGGCGAAAGAAAAAATTGGGTTGGAGCGCAAGCGACAATAAAAGGTAAATTCGATCCAGAAATGGTTGAACTTCATCTAGGAAGTATATGTCCAGGATTTTTTGCTTGGATAGTTCCTGAAAATGAAGAATGTGCTAGATTTGGATTAGCATGTATGGAAAAACCTAAATTTTATTTTGACAGATTTATGGAAAAGTTTGCAAATAGAGAAGGTTACAAACCAAAAATTGTTGAATGGCAAGGAGGATTAATTCCTTATTATGAAAAAAAGAGATGTCAAGACGGAAATGTGTTTCTTGTTGGAGATGCTGCAAGGCAAGTAAAAGCGACAACTGGTGGAGGAATATTGATGGGTATAATCGCGGGCGAGGCATTAAATAATTCAATAAGAACAGGAAAATCGTATGACAAATTGTGGAAGCAAAAAATAGGCAACGATTTGTTGATGACTAAATTAATTAGAGACAAAATAGATAAATTTAGTGATGAAGATTATGATTCTTTAATTCAAATATTAAATGGCAAATCTGGAGAAGTTTTAAGAAATTCAGGGGATATGGATTTTCCATCGCGTTTTGTGTTTAAGATGTTGATGGCAGATCCGAGATTGATTAAGTATGCGTTTAAGTGAAATCTAAATTATTTTAACTACTCCATAAACTAATCTATCTTTGGCTCGCAATAGTTCAGCACCATTTGTTCCTGTTAGTGTAAAACAATTATTTTTTCTTTGAATGTTTGTTGTATTGCCTATTTCCAAGTTAATTACATAAATTGTTGAAGTTGATTTATTGCAATTTATTGCTTCTTGATTATTGTATTTAATATTGAAACCTAAGTTATTATTTTCGTATCCTAATTTTTCAAATGTATTTCTTAATTCATATTTTGCATAATCAATTGATTGCAAATCGCTTATTGTATGATTTAGTTGCGGATTGGAAACAATATATGTGATTAAAGGTTCGTATGTTGTATCACTAAAATTTATATCCAAAGTCGTATCAGGATAATATACAAACTCAATCTCATTATCGTTTATTTCTGTTGTCCACAAATTATTTTTTTGGACAAATTCATGCTTATTGTATATGTTTTTGTTTGTATTCTGAACACCATTTAAGGCGAATCCAAGAATGCTTGTCACTAATATGAATGCAAAAAAGATTGTCATAAGCAGTTTCCCTGAATTTCTTTGTCTTCGCATGCCTATAGTAGGTTCCACAACCTTTATAAATCATATGATTTTTAACCAACTGGGGATGTTAGCATTGAGTGATGAAATAGAAATAGATTTTTCGAAAATAAAGAACATTTTTAAGAGAAAAAAAGATACGAATGGTTCTGAAAGTAAAATTGAATCTGAAAAATCTAATGTTGAATATACTCAAACTGAGACTGAGCCAAATACTCCATCAACTTCAAAAGATAAAATCAATAAAAAAGAAGATAATGTTGAAAATAATCAAATCGATTTTGATTGGAAGCAAATTCCTGTTTTTTTTACATCTAAAAAAGGTCAAACACTATTCTTGATTGTATTACTTCTTATTCCTATATTTTTGTCTGTATATTTTAGAATGATGCCTGCAGAGCTTTCTATTGCTGACAAATGGGCTTCTGATTCTGTAGTAAAAACTATTAAAAATCAAATTGAGGGTCAAGTCAGAGCGGAAACTCCAAATCTTCCTCAAGAAAGCCTTGATAAGGAAATTAATAAAAGATATAAAAGTTATTATGAGGATAATAAAAATGAAATAGATAAACAAATTGAGGCAACCGCAGATTATTATAAATCAGAAATGCAAAATGATAATGGCGAAACTTATTTGTTAGGACTTGATGAGTATTTTTATTATAGATATGCAAGAAATGTTGTTGAAAATGGATATGTTGGAGACAAACAGATTGACGGCGTAAATTTTGATGATCATATGCTTGCTCCCCATGGAAAATTTATAGAGCCAAGTTTTAATTCTGTTTTTGGTGCATATCTATACAAGATATTTGGTGGCCTGACTGGGAAAAGTTTGATGGGTATGTTTTTCTTAATCCCAGTAATATTTGCAGCTCTCTCAGTTATTCCAGCATTTTTCCTTGGATGTAAAGTTGGAGGTAAAGTTGGAGGATTCTTTGCAGGTATGATTGTTGCAGTTCATTATGTTTATTTGTCAAGAACTATGGGGGGTTTGTCAGATACTGACGTTTACACGGTATTCTTTCCATTGACTGTTGTTTGGTTATATTATGAAGCATTTGATGCAAAGACAAAAATTTCAAAGACGTTATTTATGTTTTTATCTGCATTGTTTGTTGGGATATTCGCTCTTGCTTGGAGCGGATGGTGGTATGTAATTGTGTTATTAATCTGTTCTAATATAATTCACATTTTAGTTAAATTGTATATGCATTATAAAGTCCATAAAAAGATTTTGAATGACGATATTAAGCACCACATATATCTTCTTTTGTTTTTCATAGCAATTGCATTATTGTTTATTGTAATCTTTAAGGGGTTTAATTCAGTAAATTTGTTGTGGAGAGGTCCTTTAGGGTTTACCAATTTAAAAGATGTAGCAGAATCAAAAATATGGCCTAATGTATACACTACAGTTGCAGAGCTGAATAAAGTTAATTATAGCAGTGTTATAGATCAAATAGGGTTTGGTGTTAAAAGTGGAGTTCCTTATTTTATTTTTGGAATGGTTGGATTATTATTGTCATTGTTTAAAGGAGTACTTGGTAAAAAAGAATGGTTAATTATAGTTTTGTCTGTTATTTATTATTTTGTTATACTAAGACTTGGAATAGAATCTTTAACGCTTATTATTTTGCTAGGTCTCCCCTACTTACTCATTGGTTTGTATTACTTATTATTTACAAAAAAACAATTAAATTGGGAATACTCATTGTTGTTGGCTATATGGATGTTTGCTACAATTTATGCGTCTTCAAAAGGAATCAGATTCGTAATGCTTGCGATTCCAGCATTCGCTTTGGCATTTGGTTTTTTTGCAGGAGATGTTTATGCACAATTATGTTCGTATATTAAAAAATTAGGTTTTGGTAAAATTATAGCATCTCCTATTCTTATTATTTTGTTGTCTCTTTTACTGATTCCTCCAATCAGTACTGGATATGATGTTGCGAGAAGTAATGCGCCAAGTATGACGGATGGTTGGGTTGAAGCATTAGAATATATAAGAGATAATTCAGATGAAAATGCAATAATCAACTCTTGGTGGGACTTTGGTCATTGGTTTAAAGCGTTCGCCGACAGAAGGGTTACATTTGATGGGGCATCGCAGAATACGCCACAAGCACATTGGATTGGAAAAGTATTGCTAACAGATAATGAAGAGTTAGCTATCGGAATATTAAAGATGTTGGATTGCGGGGGTAATGATGCGTTTAAAGAATTAAATAGTGTTATTAATGATGAAGTAAAATCAGTAAATATTCTTTATGAAATTTTAGGAAAAGATAATGTTAATGCTAATAAAGTTTTAACTAAATATAAACTAGATGATACTCAAAAAAATAATGTGATTAAAAATATGTATTGCGAACCTCCTCAAGATTTTTTTATTGCATCTTCGGATATGATTGGAAAAGCAGGAGTTTGGGCTCACTTTGGTTCTTGGAATTTTAATAAAGCATCAATGTATCAATCAGTCAAAAATTTAAATAGAGTTGTTGGCAAAAAATTGTTGATGG
>CAYJUR010000119.1:0-3762 GCA_964373405.1 uncultured Methanosarcinales archaeon
AACTTAGGCATCAATTCTTGATTTACAATCTTCCCATTTTCATCCATAATTTGTAATTGTTTTCCTTCTAAAGGATTGTAAAGATCGAAGAGGGAAGGTTTTTCTATTTTTGTTCTTGACTTAGAAACTTTTGACAAACTCTTTTTCGCTTTCTTCTGTTTTGCTTTCTTTTTCATTTTGTCTTACCAAATTTGCTATAAAGTATTCACCAGCTTTATACGAACTTCTAACCAAAGGCCCTGAAGCACAATATAAAAAACCCTTACTCATAGCAACTTCTTCAAAGTATTTAAATTTATCAGGATGTACATACTCAATCACATCTAAATGCCACGAACTTGGCTTCAAATATTGCCCAAACGTAATCACATCAACATCCGATTCCCTAATTTCATTTAAAGCAGATTCTACTTGTTCATCCGTCTCGCCAAGCCCTAACATTATGGAAGTTTTTGTTAGAATTTTGTGATAATCAATATCATTCATATCCAATCCAAAATTCATTTCATCACACAATAATTTAACTCCTCTCAAAATCGACAAAGATTGGTCAAAATTCGCTCTAACATCTCTAACCTTTCTTTGCAAATCTCGAACTGTTTCAACATTGTGAGCAATCACATCTGGTTTAGCTTCAACAACATTTCTTAATAAATTTATATTGCCACGAAAATCAGGAATCAATACTTCAACTAAAATTTGAGGATTTTGTTTTTTAACTTCTCTTATAACTTCTGCAAAATGATTACTTCCTTGATCTTCTAAATCATCCCTGTCGACAGAAGTTATAACAATATAATTTAAACCATTTTTTTCTTCACCAAAAATACGTTTATTTCTGTCCCTTTCATTCCACTCTTTTACAACATTCGCAATTTTTTTTGGTTCGTCTTTATCAACTTCTTTTCCTTTCGCACCAGTTTTCACATTACAAAATCTACATCCTCTCGTACAAGTATCTCCAAGAACCATAAATGTTGCTGTTCCACCACTCCAACATTCAGAAATATTTGGACACATTGATTCTTCGCAAACTGTGACTAACTTATTTTCTTTTATAATTTGTCTAACATCAGAATAATTGTTTGATACAGGCTTTACTTTAAACCAGTCAGGCTTACGTTGAAGAGATTGCTCTTGAAGGATAGGGATCATATTATCTAATTTAGTTTTAGAACTTATAAATTTAACTAGCATAAATTTATATATAACAAGGACTACAATTATAGTATGTCAAAATCAGTTACATTTTCAGAGCAAGCATACAAAGAATTGAATGCTGCAAAAGGAAAAAATGAATCTTTCTCAGATTTACTTTTAAAATTAATTGAGCGTAGTAAATCCTTTAGAAAAATTACCATTTAATAACATTCAAATCAGGTATTCTTTTAAAGTGATTTATATTTCTAGTAACAATAGATTCATTATTAGCCAAAGCAATTGCACTAATAAATATGTCTGGTAAATCTAATATAATTCCTTTTTTTTTCAAGTGATTAATAATTTGACCTGCGATTCTCGAAGCTACCAAATCAAATTCAAATGTGTTTTCAAATCTATGTATAATATCTGCAACATAATTTAAACTACTTTCTTGATTGTCAGAATTATATGCTCCCTTATACAACTCAAAAGCATTTATCGTAGTTATGAAAACTTGTTGGTCAGATGTTTCTAATGATTTAAAAAATTTTATTGCATCCGGCTCATTTCTTAAAAATCCAACCAAAATATCTGTGTCGAGTATCATAAATTAAACTCCCTAGTTTTCGTATATGTATGCCTTTCTTTTAATACTTCATCAAATATTTTCTTAGCCTCTTCATTACCTCCTGGCCACTTTCCAGCTAAATCCATAAAATAATTTTTTTTCTTTGATGTTAATCTTTTAATTGTTTTAGAAAAGCTTTCATTGGGAAGTTTCTTTCTAGATAAATCTTCATATATCTCATCCGTTAATGAAATAAGCCTTGTCATATATACATATAGCATATACATATATATAAATGTTTCGGCTAAAAACTCTGAAATTGAGCTTAAAATTCATCTAAACTGAGTCATCTGATAACACATTAAGAAAGAAAACGAATTTTTCATCAAAATCATTTTACAACTCTTTATGCCTCAAATAAAATTCTAACCTAATCTTATCTGGATCATCAAACCAAATGAATTCTCTTTTACTATACGGACAAATCTTAATTCCGCTATGTTTTATTTTACCTTTATTGAGATTAATTTAAATTTCTTTTAACTCCTTTAAATTTCTAACTCCAAAAGCTAAATGATTTAATCCAATATTCTCTTTGTCAAAACCTTTTGTATTCTTTTTATTAGGAATACCAAAAAATAGTTTAGTTCTACCAATCTTCCAGTGGACTTGAAAAGATTCTTTCTCAATTGGTTTTCCAAGAAATACTGAATAAAATTTTGCAGTCTTATTAATATCTTTAACAATGATTAAAATGTGATCAATAAAATTTATTTTCATTTATCCATAGCCCAAGCTTTCAATTTGCCTTTTGAAGTTGAACCACATATGAATTTGTCCGTCTTAGAGTTCCAAAAGAAAGGAACTCCTCCACATCTTCCTTTATCTGCAGCCATAAATTTCTTTTGATTTTCAGAATTATGCCAGACTTCTAATTTCTGAATTTTTCTACCTGTCTCTTTTTCAACTTGAGCAATCATAGGCAACATTTCTATACAATGAGGACATTCTGTCCCATAAAAATCGAATAAATGCGAAGATTTTGAAGCAACTTTTGCTGATTTCTTTGAAACTTTCTTTTTCAACTTTTTAACCATAAACATCACCTTCAATATTAAAGAATTTGATTATTTATAAATTTATCTTTCAATCATATATGCTAATTTACCTTGACATTCCTTAGGTACATCCATTACATACAATAATGATTTATCTTTAAGTTTTACAAAAATTTGATTATCCCCAAGAAAGTAATAGTCCAAATCAGACAAATATTCAAGAAGTATTTCTAAAGCATCTTTTCTTGATTCAGGATCTTCTGAAAAAATTAGATTGGGAAAATTATCCCTGATAATAATATTTTTCGCAACATCCCTAACCCTTTTATCCAATCTGTCAATAACTCTCACATTCATATATACATTGGAAACATAATACATATAAAAAACTTTACCCACATAACTTATAAACCTAAATTCTGGCGAATTTAGCTAATATATGTTTGTCACAAACATATATAAACCCCTAAATCTCAATAATAATATGGCAGATAAATTACCAGAATTTCCAGAAGAATTACCTGAAGAAACAAAGAAAAAGCTAGATGAAATAAAAAAGAAATTAGAAACACTAACGAGCAAAGTTAGAGAAAAATTTGACAAATATATTGTTGGGGTCGCCCTACTTCCTCCATCAAAAGAGGATAATAAAAAAGATAGTTTGAATAAATTAGATAAAAACAAAGATATCAATGTAATAGTTCTAATTGATGATACAGATTCCAAAACTATGTCTAAAGAAGAATTAAAAGCAAAATTAGATTCAATAATAAAAGAATTATCAAATCAAATAGATAACAACATAAAAACAAAAACAATTTTAATAACTGAATTATGGCAGGACTGTTATGACGGGAAATTTGAATTAGTAGAATTATTTGGAATTTCTGCACCAATATACGACAAAGGAATGTTGTCAGCACTCAAAATAGCAGATATTCATAAAAGAATGGTGTTGAACAAATTTGAGAAATATATTGTTTCTTATGTTCT
>CAYJUR010000120.1:0-3760 GCA_964373405.1 uncultured Methanosarcinales archaeon
TATGATCCGAATGCATCAAATCAAAAGCCCCATTTGTTGTAACTACTTTTTTACCTTCAGATTTCAATTTATTAGATATCTTTTCAATTTGATCAAAATTAACTATTTTGTGTTCCATCTTATGAATAAATAATAATGTGCGTTTTTAAAGATTATGGATGTTTAATCAAAAAAGCTTTATATATTGCTCGCTATTATCAGAACTATGACATTATTAGGTATTAAATACGATTCTGGATGGAGAAATCAACCTGTTAGAGTTAAATTTGATAGGGGCATTTATACAATCACTTCTGAAGATCCTCAACAAGTTTCTTCATTTATGTTTGATAAAGAAAATAATCCTTTAAGAAGAAAAGTTGAATATGATCCATTCTTTCGTCATTTAAGTGGAGAAGGTCATTTATTTAATCATTTAGGAATTTCAGTTGATTTAGAAATAAGAATTGGTGAGAAAAATTACAAAGTACTTTGCAGAAAAGGGAATGATAAAGTAACTTTAATTTCAGGTTATACAGAAGCTAAAGATTTAAGTAATATTGTAAATGCAACAAATGAAGAACTTTCTGAAGAATTATTGATTGAATCAACTGAAAACAACTATATTGGTGAAATTGATAATATAGAAGGGAGAATGATTTTGCCTGGTAGAAGAATTAACGATGAAAGAATTTTTGAACAAAAAACTATGGAATTGATAAAATCATATGAGATGGAATCCCGAGATTTAGGTTATGGAAAATTTCAATCCCAAAAAATGTTAGGATATTCAGATGAACTCCACTATCTACTAATTCCATTAAATAATGGACATCAAGTAAAACAAATTCTTAATAATAAATGCCTTCCAAGGAATTTTAATATTTATTTTGACGGAAGAACTAATGGAGTGCAATTAGTTGAAAAACTAAGATTAGAATTAATGTCTGGAAAAAGAAGATTAGAAGGAGAAAGTAATTTGAGCTTAATTCGAGATTGGGATTTATCATTCCATCACGCAGAAGACAAGAGAATAAAGAAAGATGAAGAGTTACATACATTTTTACATCCTTTAGGAATAGTTCTTGCAGAAATGGAAGAAATTGATGAAGATAGATATAGATGTATTATTTCTGAAAAATTAAATGGAAGATTCTATGTTGTAGAAAATGGAAAAATTGAAAAGTGTAAATCTCCACATATATTATCTGAAAAATTTCAACAAAAATCTTCAATGTATAGATATGTTGATAGCGACATTAATCTTGAAAGTTACTTAAGACCAGATAAATTCTAATAATAGATACTAAATTAGCTTTCAACTTCATAAACCCTTCCAACAATTTGACCATTCTCTGAATAACTCCAAACTTCTTTCAAAGCCTTATTGAAATCATCACTCCACGGCTGTTCTGGATTAAAATTAGGAATTATATATAACAAATCAAATTCTTTGTACCCCTTTCCCTGCATTGAAGGATCTACGTATGCATTATCTTTAAGAGATGTAATTCCATTTTCTTTCAAAAATTGTTCATTTTCAAAAGAATCAAACAACAAAAGAGGATCAAATTTCCCCACAATTCCTTTATCACTAAATTGATACTCTGTTTGTAACCATCCAACATCCCAATACAAATATTTAATATTATACTTTTCAATCATTTGTTTACGTAAAATAGAATTATTTCCATACAATATTAAAGCAGCTGCTTTAACTCTTTCATCCATATCTAAAAAGGGACTATTCTGTGCTCTTCGAGAAACTAACAATTTACGACCAGTAAGAGCATTTAATGCAAATCCTAGTTCATTAGAAGTCAAAAACACGTCATTAACATCAGTATTCTCAAAAATGAATTCCTTCAAATTTTTGTGCTGATCCAATAATTCATTTCTTCCAACTTCAATCCATTGATTTGTATATTTGTATTCCTTAAATGTAGAATATTGATAAATTCCAACAACAACCACAAAAACAATAAAAACATAAACCCCATATCGAGAAGGAATTTTTTGAAACATATATTTAATAGAATAACAAATTAAAAATAATGCAAAAAAATACCACATAAAATCACCCATTCTTTCAGGATAGAAATTAGTCCCGAATATCATAGTAATAAAATAATGAAATGTTGCGATAAAAAACCCAACAAGTAAAACAAATAAAACTTTATTAGTATAAGATTTTTTCTTTGAAAACACAAACAAAATCAAACCAAAGATAGCTAACAAAGACAATATAGATGAATATACTCCAGAAAAATTAAATAACACATTCTTAATTTGCGTTTTCAAAAAATCAAACTTAACAGAAGAACTTGAAAAATCTAATCCATTCCATTCTAAATAATAAGGAGTTTGTTCTAAGCCATGAACGAACAGTGGCCTAAATAAATAAATCAAAGATATAATAAATCCAATAATAAAAATAACTACAAAAACAAATAAAACTTTTTTAAAATCGCTTTTCACTATTTTAATCTTCATTTCCCTCAAACTAATATCTTTTAAAACGCCAAAATAGAGAGCAAACAAAAATAACATTCCAAGAGCACTTAAAAACGCAATTGTGTGAGACAAACCAATCAATCCTAATACCAAACCCGTAATTAAAGCATTTTTAATCTTGTAATCTTCAAAAGTCAAAATTAAATAATAAAAATAAATTGGCATCATAACTAAGCCAGAAAATTTTGAATATTTAACAATCAGTCCAGAACTGACCATAAAATAAAGAAACAATCCTAGTATAGCAGTTTTTTTGTCAGAAAATAATTTATTCAATAATAGATATATAAATATTAAAGATAAAAATAACAAAACTAGGGAAAAATAAAACATTCCATACATTGGTTCAAAACCAAAAACTTTAGAAAAACCTGCAGCTAAAATTGAATAAAGGGGCAAATAGCCAGGCTCAGAATCTAAAACATTGCTGGAACCAAACAGACTTCCACCATAATATATATGATTCACATGACCTAATTGAAAATAATAATCCCCCCCATAAATAGGCGAAGGCATAGAATTAAATGAAGAAACTAGACCAAATTGAAGGAATAAATAAAACAATATAACTATAACAAATACATAATCTACAATTTCAATCTTTTTTAAAAAACGTTTGAAATCAACCATTGGCTTTGCCTTCCCAATCAACTTCAAACACTTTTATTCTTTCTCCAATAAGAGTATCTGTATTTTTCACATTTTCAAAATGTTTCAAACCATAGCCTTCCATGAAAAATAATTTTGTAAATAATGATCCTGTCAGCATTTTGTCCATAAACATAACTCTAGGCGTTTCCCTAGACATATCCAACAAAACTCCAATATTGTAACTGGAATTAATTATTTCATATGTTTCATATTTATCTTTTCTCGCAACAATTAATCTTTCTGGAACATTTATTGATGTACCCACAGATCTTCCAGATGAATCATACTGTTCAATGAAAACTTTAACATCCTTTAAGTTTTTTGTATTGAATGTAAATCCCCTCAAAACAATGGAAATTCCATTTCTTTTTTCAATTACAATATCATACCCACACGCAATTGTATTATTAGTTAAATTACCTGAAGATTGATATTCACAACTTCTCCAATCTCCACCACCAACATATCCAGGCCAAGGAGATATCCATTGATCAGGATCATTATTTTGTATTGCATCATAATATTCTGATGTCTTATTTTCATCTAATTCATATTTTTCCATTAATAATTATTTGCAATCAGCACTATTTAAATTTTTGACTTATTGATAAATTGA
>CAYJUR010000121.1:0-3752 GCA_964373405.1 uncultured Methanosarcinales archaeon
TTTCATTAATATTATTAATATTATTAGAGTTACCCTTTATTTTCGCTTCAAAAAACCTAGCATCAGATTTTATAACAATTGTATTTTCTATTCCCATCCTTTCGATATTATATTTTAGCTTATTTATTCTGACTCCTACATCTAGTGCAATAATATTTCCTTTGTTGCCCATTATTTGTGCGATTTGAGTTGTTTTACTCCCAGGAGAAGCGCACATATCTAGAACAAAATCTTGTGGCTTGGGATCTAGTACAATTGGTGCGTATTGTGATGCAATTTCTTGAATGTAAAAATAACCAAACAAATATTCTGGCATAGAAGATAAAGAAAATTCAGAATCGGCATAGTATGCGTGATTTAATCCGTTTACTTTTATCAAATTAACATTTTTTGAATTAAGTCTCTTAACCACATCTTCTTCATTTGCTTTTAGAGTATTAATTCTTATGACTTGCTTAGTTTCAAATTCATATCCCCTTTCACTTTGGCATAACTCAATATGCCTCTTTTTTAAATCCATTCTCAAAACTCCACAATAACTTTCCCATCATTTTTTATCTTTTTTATTTGTTTGTGATCTTTTAGTTTTTCAACAACTTTTTCATAACCTTTTTCTTTCCATAATTTTCTTGCCTTAACCAAAAACTCATCAATCTCAACATAATGCTCATATATAACATTTCCTTTAGAGTTATCTTCAGAATATATTGAATTAGCTTTAACCAATTGACCTTCTTGAGCTTCTATGATTTTCATTATTTTTGATGCTTTTTCATTAAATTTTTTCAATCTTTCATCATCTTTCTTAATTTCTATAAGAATATTGCTATCAAAAGCGTCATTATATGTGTCATAAAATTCTTTTTCAAAGTCTTTGTAAATTTCCATTTCGAAAGGAACAATGTCTTTAATATCATCTTTACTTTTAACTGCATTTGGTTTAATTGTTCTGTCTAATAATAATTTAAGACTTTTGTATATACTCTTAACTTCAACATCTTTAAGTTCTTTTCCTATTTTGTTTTTATCTATTTTAGAAATTAAACATAGTTCTTCTGAATACGTTCCTCCCAAACCTAATTTTGTGGCCAACAATTTTACAACTATTTCGTCTTCAATTTTTAGTTTTTCTTTTAATTCGTCTAAAGCAATCGCGTTATAATCTGACGAATCATATTCATGTTCGTATTTCTCACCTTTTCGTATCGTTCTATCATTCCATTTTTGGTTTTCTTCAACTCCCAGAATGTTGTTTTCTGAATCACATAAAATAAAATTTCCAGACCCATATAATTCTACAATTAAGATTTTATCAACATTTTGTTTGTCATCAAAAGTCTCGCACGTAAATTTTACAATTCTTTCCGAACCAAGCTGTTCAATTTTCTTTATTTTTGCATTATTCAAATGATTTCTAAGAAAGCCACAGAAAGAAGAAGCTTCTGGCATGGAAGGTTTTTTGTTTGTTAGGTATAATAATTTTCCTGCTATTAGTCTCAAATTCTTTTTGCCTTCTCCAGAAACGTGGAATACAATAAACAATTCTTTTTCTTTAGGATGATAAATTTTGTCTATCTTTCCCCCTATAATTAATTTAATCTCATCTAATAAGTACTTTAGTTCTAAACTGGATATGTTTGATTTCATAATTGAATTAAATTGAATAGGGATTTAAAAGTGTATCTTATGAAATATAGAAAAATCGCTTTTTTACTTAATGCATTTATTAATTACATTTCACAATGCATTTCAAAATATTTGATAAAATGTGATTGGCGTAGCTCTCTAAATAAAAAATTATATAAAAATTTATTTTTTAATAGTTGTTTGAGTTCAATAAAATTTAAAGAAAAAAAAGAAAAAACAAAGTTATTTAGTAATATGTTTGACCTTCTTTATCATCATCTAATTCATCCATATCTTCGTCGTTTTTTGCGCTTGATCTTCTAAAAGCTGCAATTAAACCAACTAAGATAAGTAATACGATGATTACAATCAAAGCAATTGTCAAACCTTTAACAAATCCTTTTGCATCCCAGTCATCATTTTGAACTGTAACACTTAATGGAATTTGTTCTATAGTTTCGTCGCCTGCTTTAACAGTCAAAGTAAACACATTATTTCCTTCAGCGTCTTCATTAGGTGTAACTTTAACAACAGCTGTTTTTGATGCTTTAGGTTGAATTGTCATAACATTTGATTCGACAACTTCAACTTTAGCCCAAGAATCAGTTCCAGCAACATTTAATGTATATGTTACTGCTTTGTCTCCGCCATTTGTTAATGTTACTGGGAAGTTTGCTGTTTCGTCATTTTCAACTGTTTCAGTTCCTGTTAAGGTTCCTAACATAATGTCTGTCATTGAATCTGCATCTTCAGCTGCGTCTTCACATAGACCTGAGTCTTCAACTGTAACAGTTCTTTTCTGTGTAACTACATCGAATCCTTCATTGTATTCAACGCTTACAACAACTTCGTATTGACCTGGTTCGGCGCATCTTGGAATTCTTAAATACAATTCTTCAGATGTTGTGGTTTCGTCAGCTTCAATTTCATCAATGAAATCTTGTGCAGTTACTCCCAAATCAGGAATACTTACAGTTACAACGACTTCTTCATCGTCTTCTCCATCATTTTCCATATTAACAGTAGCCAATAAAGCATTACCTGCTCTTACTCTGTCTCCTGGACTGAAAGAGATGTGTTTAACTTGTAATAAGTGTCTTTCCGCGTCAACTACTACTGGAATTCTAAGTTGTTGAATTATTCCTTCTCTGTCTAACAATAAAATAGACAAAGTGTATTTGCCTAAATCCAACTCATTAGGTAGGTTAAGTTTCAAATTGTATCTTTTAACTTCCCCACTTTCCATATCTTCAATGTCTGAAGCATCGCTTATGATTCCGTACTCGAAACCATCTAGTCTTGCTTCAACTCTTGTGTCAAACAAATCTTGATTTGCTTTAACACTAACTCTTATGTCAACTACTTCTTCTCTGTCAAAGTTTTGTGTTTCGCCTTGCCATTCGTCTCCGTTGATTTTAACGAAGTCGAAATCTGCGGCAGGTGCTGCTGAAGCAAAAGACGCAACTAGGCAGATGAATACTAATGCCAATACTGCTAATATTTTTTTCATTGTCTTTTCCTCCGACTAATGTTTTTTTACTTTTTTAATGTATAATTATAGCAAAACTGAAGGAAAAGCAGATTTTAGTCCACAAATCCTAAAGGGTTTACTATAATTTATGGTGATTGCGTTTTAAGTTGAGTACATAATTAACTTATTTTTTTGATGTACTCAACTAATATTGAAAGACAAGCTTTCAATATGTGCGCAATTTACTATGATGTTATTATTCAATTACTGTTACATATCTGTGTTTAATTCTTCTGACGTCGCTCTTTGTATTACTTACTTCAAGTCTTACTAAGTAATCGCCTATCTGAGTATCTTCAGGAATTTCAACATATATTGTATCTAATTCATCATCTCTTTTATCTAAGTCAAAGTATCTTCCACTTTTTGAAATGCCTAATTCTGGAATTGTAAGTCTGAATCTCACATTTTGTAAATCTTTAGGACCATTATTTTCTAAATCCATTGCAATACCTAATCTTTGGCCTCTTTGAATGTATTCACCATCAACAAAAATAATCCTGTCAACTTCTAATCCTGAGTTTATTGCATTACCTGATGGACCTGCTCCATTGTCATTACAACTTTTTTCTAGATTTGGAATTATTCCTGCTTC
>CAYJUR010000122.1:0-2144 GCA_964373405.1 uncultured Methanosarcinales archaeon
TAACTATAAATGATTGGATTGTTGCAAAAATATTAAATGTGACTGGACAAAATTTGTTAGACATCACATTAAAGGCTCCAGGTTTAGGTAAACTAAAACCGGGAAGAATTATTGAAGTTAGTCCTGTAAAAGTTCCAAGAATTATCGGAAAACAAGGAAGTATGGTTTCAATGATTAAAGATGCTACAAAATGTCAAATCACAGTTGGACAAAATGGATTAATTTGGATTTCTGGATTACCAGAAGACGAGTTAATTGCTGTTGAAACAATACAAAAAATTGAGAATGAAGCTCATACTTCAGGTTTAACTGAAACTATTGAAGCATTCTTGAAATCAAAAGGTAAATCAAGTTCTGGAAATAGCCAAAGAACTGAATATTCGGAGGAAGAAAATGAATTATAAAAGAGAAGATGGAAGAAAGTTTGATGACCTAAGAGATGCTGAAGCTAAAGTAGGAGTTATTAAAAAAGCAAAAGGCTCAGCAATGTTTAGAATAGGAAAAACTACTGCATATGCTGCTGTTTATGGACCAAGAGAATTGCATCCTAAATTTATGCAAGATCCTGAAACGGGAAAATTAAGATGTAACTATAATATGATGCCATTCTCGGGAAGCGGTGAAAGAAGTAGACCGGGACCAAACAGAAGGGCTAAAGAAATTTCAATAGTTACAGAAAGCGCATTAATTCCAGTAATGGATTTGAAAGATTTTCCTAATACTGTTGTTGACGTTTTCATTGAAATAACACAAGCTGATGCCGGAACAAGATGTGCAGGAATTTGTGCAGCTTCTATGGCATTAGCAGACGCTGGATTTAAAATGAAAGATCTTCCAGTAGCAGTTGCTTGTGGTTTTGTTGAAAACACAATAATTGCAGATTTGAATTACAACGAAGATTCGTATGATCCTGGAGTCGATGTACCTATGTGTATATTACCTAGAACAGGAGAAATTACGCTTCTTCAGACAGATGGAATAATATCAAAAGAAAAATATTTGGAAGTTATTGAACTTGGAAAAAAATCAGCAGCAAAAATTTCAGAAATAATGAAGGCTGCATTAAAAGCTAAGTTTGAGGAGGGTTCACAATGATTTCAGGTCCAATTAAAAAACACGCATTAGATTTGATTAGTAAAGAACGGAGATTAGATGGAAGAGATTTATTAGGATTCAGAGATATAGAAATTCAATATGACTTTTCAAAAAATGCAGAAGGTAGTGCCAAAGTTAGATTAGGAGAAACTGAAATTATTGCAGGAGTCAAAATGTCTGTCGATAAACCTTTTCCAGATACACCGGATAAAGGTTCATTAATGGTATCTGCAGAATTTTCACAAATTGCAAATCCTAAATTTGAAGCAGGTCCTCCTGGTGGAGAAGCTATTGAATTAGCAAGAGTTGTTGACAGAGGTATTAGAGAAAGTAAAGCAGTACCTCCTGCTAAATTATGTATTACAGAAGGAGAAAAAGTTTGGACTATATCTATAGATTTAATTCCACTAAATGTTGCAGGTAATTATTTGGATGCGGCAGGATTAGCTTCAATTGCTGCTCTAAAAGTAGCAAGGTTTCCAAAATATGATGGAACTAGTATTGACTATAAAGAACTGACAGATGACTCTGTGCCTTTAGAAAAATTACCTATCCCTATAACTGTACATAAAATTGTGGGAAAGTTTGTAGTTGATTTAACTGACTCAGAAGAAGAAACATCTGATTGTAAATTAACTGTAACAACATTAGAAGATGGTAAAATTTGTTCAGTTCAGAAAGGCGGATCACAACCATTAACTTCTGAAGACATATCAAATATGATTGATATATCAATTAAGAAGGGAAAGGAATTGAGGAGTAAGCTTTAAAAACTCCTTATTGGTGAGGTACTATAAATGAAGCAATCAGAAAAATTAACAAAATACGAAAAAGCTCGGATAATTGGTGCGAGAGCAATGCAAATTTCTATGGGAGCAAAAATGCTTATGACTTTGTCTGAAGAGGATTTGGAAAAATTGGGTTACGATCCAATTGCTATTGCTAGAAAAGAATTTGAAGCTGGTTTAATTCAAATTGATGTTGTAAGACCTATGCCTAAAAAGAAAATTGAGAAGGAAGAGGTTTAGGATTTTTAATTTTTTATATTT
>CAYJUR010000122.1:2154-3732 GCA_964373405.1 uncultured Methanosarcinales archaeon
GAAAAGCATTGGCCTGACTTTTTTGAGAGGAGACACAATAATCTTTATTTCACCTGCATCTACTTCATTGAGCAAATAATTAGGTATTAATTTTGCATTTTACCTTGCAGACCGATTCTAGGTTTCAAGAGGAATAGCCGCAGCTTTGAAAATTAATTTTTTATATTTCTAATTTCAAAATAAATTATCTTTTCAAATATATTTTATTCATATTCGGTTAGATATTTTTCTAAATTTCAATAAAAAGTCAATAATTATATTTTAACTTTAGTCCTCGAACAATTAATTGAATTAAAAATTGCATTTTGAATTTGTTTTATCATTAGAATTTACTCGCTCTTCCAAGCATCAATAAACAATACTAATCCAGCTACTGCTGTTAATAAATGCATTAAGAAACTTCCTGCTAAAGGAAGTGAAAATCCAATAATTCCGTATTGATTTAATATTGGCAATAGACCTAAAATCAGTATTGGAAGCCCAAAAGCCATACTTAGTATCCAAAACATTCTTGCGCTATAAATTTCATGTGTTGCATCCCATATTAAAAATATACCACATAGAATAAATATGATTGTTAATGCAAATTCTGGAACTGCTGGAAGTGTCCAAGAAGAAACTCCAAATTGATTCAATAAAGGAACTACTCCTAAAGCTGCTAATAAAGCCCCTAGAATCATACTACACCAAGACCTTATTCCAAATCTGCCATGTATGCTTACCATGTGTATAATGAGTATGGATTGGTTTATATTCTTTTTGGTATCGTAAAATAAAAAGTACTTCCTTTCCCAAACTCTGAGTCAAACCAAATCTTCCCATTATGGCTTTCAACTATCTTTTTAGAAATCAATAGTCCTAAACCGGTTCCTTTTTCTGTTTTTAGACCATGGTCAATTTGTTTAAACTTGTCAAACACTTTTGTAAAATCTTCTTTTTTAATTCCGATACCTGTGTCTGAAACTGAGATTAAATAATTATCATTGTTCTGGGAAAGATTTATTTTAATTTTGCCTTTTTCTGTGAATTTTATTGCATTACTTAAAAGATTAAAAACAACTTGTTTTATCTTTTCTTCATCAATTTTAGCAATTGCTTTTTTACAATTAGATTCAAAATCTAACTTCTTCTTTGCCGTTTGTATTTTCATAACATTTGAAACATCATTAATTATTTTCGCCAAATCTACTTCTTTTAATTTTAAGTCATGTTTGCCAGACTCCATTTTACTCAAATCAAGATAATCATCAATCATTGATTTAAGTCGAGTAGCTTCTTTATTTAATATATGAATACTCTCTTTTCTAGATGTAGAATCCATATTTTCGGAAAGTAATAATCTAGAATACCCAATTAAACTAGTTAAAGGAGTTCTCATTTCGTGGCTAACATAATTCATAAAATCTTCCAATTGTTTAGTCCTTTCTTTAACTTTTTTATCCATTTCTTCATATAATCTTACATATTCTATTGCAATTGAAGCACTATTTGCAAATGTAGTAAATGAATTTAGATTTTTTTGCGTAATTAGTTTTCCAGAAACTACATTGTCTCCTGCTAGAAGACCAATAATGTCAT
>CAYJUR010000123.1:0-3633 GCA_964373405.1 uncultured Methanosarcinales archaeon
TTTGGACTTTTTGGACACATACACGAAGCATATGGTGCAACAGATATTTCAGGGAATGTAATTCAACAAAGAAAATTTGTAAGCGAACTTTTATTCAATCCAGGCTCTGTTAAAGATGGAATGGCGGGGATTGTTGAAGTTGAGAATGGGAGAATGTCTTATCAAATTATTGAGTCTGATTGAATGGTTATGATTTGTTATCTCCCACAAATTTCCTCACTCTAACCTTCCATATCACTTCTGAAACAACAATCCGATAACGGAACATTGTTCCAAAAATGGAAAGATATAAATATTCGAAGTGTTTCATTCGTTTTGGGTACGAAATTGACTGAGACAAACCATACTATTTTGCAATTAATCGATGAAAATACTTCTAAAATTCTTAAACTATTGATTAACAATCCGGACAAAGATTTCAATTTGAGGGAGCTTGCAAGGGAAGCAAAGGTTCCAGTTGCATCAACGCATAGAATTCTTAATAAACTTTACAAAATGCAAATGATAGGAAAGATTGAAATTAACAAATTCAAAGTTTATAAATTTAATCCGTCAGAAAAAAATATGCAATTATCTTCGATTTTTGAGATAAAAAAGCCAGCAATGGAGCAATTCGTTGATTACATAAAACAAATAAATGAAATCGAAGAAGTTATACAACAAGGAGATATAATTGAAAACAAGGCAAATCTATTGATCATTGGAAACAAAATTGATGCTAAAATGATTGATAATTTTGTTGAAGAGATAAAATTAAAAAATGATTTTGACATATCTTTTGTGGTTTTAGATCAAAACCAATATAGAAAAATGACATCAATGGGATTATATTCTGGCAAAAAATTAAATCTTTTTAGCAAAAATTAGTAAAGGATGAAAATGTATGTTTTGAATTATGTCCTTTACTAATTTGGCGAAGACTATAAGTCTTCGATTAAATTACCATCTCAATTTATAAAGCAATATTCTACAAACTAGAAATGCTTAAATATTACTTCACCATATCTAAAAATAATTAATTTGTGCTTTTTGGCGAAAGCAAAAATTACGACAATTTGGCGATTGACGGATTCTAGTGATAGTAGTAGTGTACTTGTATTTAAATTTTGTTAGTGTGCACTATGTATATCCAAAAATAGATAATAAAAAAAATACTCGTAAACACGGGGGGATGAAAAAATGGACTTTATCGTTGAAAATGCAAGTGAAAAAAAACAAGACAACTTCTTTCCAGAAGTTATGCAGGCAAATATTAAAGTAATTGGCTGTGGTGGAGCAGGTAATAATATGGTTAACTGGCTTTACAGGAAAGGAATTAAGGGAGCTGAAATTATAGCAGTTAATACTGATGTTCAACATTTGAATATTACTAAAGCTGACAGGAGGTTTGTTATTGGAGCTGACTGTACAAGGGGATTAGGTGCTGGCGGTAGGCCAGAAATTGGTGCTGAAGCAGCTAAGGAAAGTTTGCAAGAGATTAAGGATGCTTTGAAAAATGCAGATATGGTTTTCGTATGTGCGGGAATGGGTGGGGGAACTGGAACAGGTTCAGCACCAGTAGTTGGTCAAGTTGCTAAAGCAGCAGGGGCAATTGTTATTGGAACAGTTACTATGCCTTTTGACATTGAAAGAGCAAGAGTTGACAAAGCAGAATTTGGTTTGTCCCAATTAAGACAAACGTCTGACACAGTCATTGTAATTGATAACAATAGATTAGTTCAAATTGCAGGAAATTTGCCAATTGAGCAAGCTTTTGCAGTAGCTAATGAGTTGATTTCAACAATGATTAAAGGGATTGTTGAGACAATTGCAGTACCATCATTAGTTAACTTGGATTATGCAGATGTTAGAGCGATTATGACAAATGGAGGAGTTGCAGCTATAGGAGTTGGTTCTTCGGATACTAACAACAAGGTTGAAGAGGCTGTTAAAGGAGCTTTATCAAATCCATTGCTTGATATCAGTTATGAAGGAGCAACAGGAGCATTAATCCACGCTCATGGTGGACCTGACTTAACTCTTGAAGATATGACGAGAGTTGGAGAAATGGTTACTGAAGCATTAGATCCTGACGCAAACGTAATAATTGGAGCAAGAGTTACGGACGATATGAAAGGGAAACTTACTGTCATGACTATTATCACAGGAGTTGTATCTCCATGGATATTAGGAAGAGAAGATAACAGGAAGAAATTGTCTGCTTCAAGAAGGATGAGTTCAGAATTAGGAATTGAGATGCTTTGAACCTGAAAGGGGAATTTTTTTATTTTTTACGCTTTTGCCTTCCTTTTTCTACCCAATACCCCCAATATTAGGTTGAGTGAAGGCATCAATAATGGGGCCTTGTGCCCCTTTATTTTTTATATTTATTTGTACAGGGGAAACAGAGGTGAAATGAAAAATGGCGAAAAGTGCACGTGCTAATGTTGTGTCTAAGACTAATGCCGCTCAGAGAAAGGTAGCTACTGGTGCGAGTGGTAAAAGTCAAACTGCTGCAAGTAGAAGAAGATATAATATAAAAAATGCTTGATTTTTTTCTTTTTTTCTTAGTTAAGTTTTTATAGAATGGATGTAATACTGGAAGCATGTTATCAAATATATCTTTTCCAAGATGTCCAAAAACTATTGATGAAAGGGCTTTGCCAATTCTGAGTGATTTAGAACAAAAACTTGGAATGTTGGAAGTTGTTGGATTCGAAGACAACAAAATGTATGTTTTTGGTAGAGGTAGAAATAGAAAAGGTAGACAATCAAATTCGAGATATTGTGAAGTTGAAGTTGATCTTAGTTCTGGCGAATATAGAGAAAGATTTTTTTCGAGTCCTGAACGATTGCGAACAAAAGTTGCTCGAAAATTAAGTTTAGGTTTATGGAATCTAAATCCTTGGGTTAGAAGAAGAAAAAGTATGTTGGAAGAATACAGGGAAAGAGCAGGAACGTTTATGGAAAGAAATTATGTGAGTTATTATGGGTAATTGACTAAATAGATTTATAAGTTCTGAAATTTACAATAATAAAAATGACAATAGATTTTTTACAAACAATTTTGGGAGCATTTATTGCGTCAATTATTTGGTTTTTATTTAGTTGGCTTTTTCAAATAAATCCTTTGGTTTTAAAGATTTATAAAAAATTTGAAAAATCTCCAGCAATAAAACTTTGGAACAATAAATCTGTTTGGGTCTACAATTATCTAATTATTATTGGTGAATGTTTGATATTTGCGTTTGTTTATTCTTTTATTAAACCAGTTCTTCAGGGAACTGTAATTCTTAATGGTTTAATATTTGGCTTAATACTTACAGGTATAGGTCCTGTAGTTGATATTGCTGATAGATGGATAGCTTCAACGTATCCTAATAAATTGCTTTGGGTAGAATTAATTTATGGAATATTTGGAAGTTTTGTTATTGCATTAGTTCTTGCGTTTGTAATTTAGGATTATTTTTGAAATTTATGAAAATCAATATTAAATTTCATTTCTAACTTTTATTTTACATGTAAAATTAACCTATTTTTTTAATTTCAATATTAGAAAATGCTGTTTGACGTAGTTACAAAAACCTTTTGGGTTTTTGGTTACAATGACTAAGTCATTGGAACTCCTGAAAAACAAAGTTTTTCATGAGAACT
>CAYJUR010000124.1:0-3626 GCA_964373405.1 uncultured Methanosarcinales archaeon
TAGTATAAAACCCTCTTAACTCTCCTAAGAAAAGAGTCGCATAAATAAAAATTAAAATAATCAATTCATACTCAATAGGAATATTAATTTTATATTTGAGTTCTATAATTTTTGGAAAAAATGTCAAAATGAAAATAAATGAAGTAATTAAAAGAAGAAACCAATTTTTATTTATGACTTCTGTTACAATCGCTACAATTAAAGAGATTCTTATAAGAACTGAAATAAAGCTTTGAATTTTGTCATAATTGTCAAAAATATGGCTCATTTATGCCAATATGAAAAGCTAGTTTAAAAAGATAATGATTAAAATTTGAATTTTTATCTCACATGCAACTCTACAATATCACCATCTTTAAGAACGTGTTTGAGCATTAATACTTGTCCGTCAAATTTTGCAGAAGGACCCCAAACTTTAGCAAACTTAAATTTGGAAACAAATTCTCTATGTAATTTATTACACATATCTTCTATTGTTGCATTTTTGAATAATATTAATGGAACTTCTTTATCTGCTTTTTTACTAACTTCTTTACAATATACACTGATAATTCCTAATTTTTGATAAATTAGTTCTTTTAAATCGTCTAAATAATTTTTGTCATTCGCATTAATACATAATTGTGGTTTTATAATATGCTTTAATTTGTCTAATTGTTCTTCAGATACTAAATCTATTTTGTTAATTATTTTTATTGACGGCAAATATTTTTTGTTGCCTTCAAGTGCATCAATAAATTGCTCTACAGTAATATCTGTTCTAATTACTATATCTGCATTATTTATTTTAAATTCTTTCATAATTGATTTTATAATATCAAAATTAATTTTTGTTAGTTTTACAGTTGCACCTATTTTAAGACCATCTTTTGCTTTCTTTACAATTTTTACATCTGGCTTTCTTTGATCGATTCTAATTCCACTATCGTAAACTTCCTTCAAAATCGCTTCGTAATGCTGAGGTCTTGTTGCGTCAATAATAAACAAAACTAAATCTGCACTTCTTATAACTGATAAAACTTCAGTTCCTCTTCCAGTTCCTGCTGCCGCACCATGAACAATTCCCGGAACATCTAAAACTTGAATTAAAGCGTGTTTGTAGTTTAAAACTCCTGGAACTACATCTAATGTTGTAAATTCATATGCCGCAACTTCTGATTTAGAGCCAGTTAATGCATTCAAAATAGTAGATTTGCCCACACTAGGAAATCCTATAATAATAACTGTCCCATCACCAGTTTTTCTTACAGAATAAGCAACTCCACTTTTTGATTTGCTTTTTTGAACTTGATCAATTTGTTTTTCTTTGAGTCTAGCTAATTTCGCTTTCAATAATCCTATTGCATTCTCTGTTGCCTTATTGTACTTTGTATTAGCTATTTCATATTCTAAATCTGCTATTTCTTGAGACGAAGTTTGCTTCTTTCTTTCTACAACAACTACTTCTTCCTTTTTTTTGTGCTTTTTTATGACTGCCATTTTATCACTTCTTCAAATTATTAATCAGTATTCTCAGACTCTTTATTGTTTTATTCATAAAGGTTTCTAAGTTTGATTCATTCAAATCCTTAAATTTCATATCTATGTTTCTAAAGACACTTTTATATATTTTTTTAATATCTTCTTCATTAATGCAATCTATCACTTGTGAGATTAAATTTGCAACTTCTTCTTTTTTCTCGATTTTAGAGATATCTATGATCTTAATTAAATAGCTAATATCATGTAAGTCCTTAAACTCTTTTCTACCAATAAATGCTAAAGACTTATTTACAAATAATAACTCATTTGAATACAGCAATAATTTATTTTTATTATTAGGAGTTTTATGAAAATTTACAAAATCTACATCTATTTTCGTTTGAAATTTTTTATGAGTTTCTAAAATTAAATTAATATGATATCTATTTTTTGAAGAAAATTCAGATTTTGTGACGGAATAACTTTTGAGAACATTTTTAGATTTAAGCAAATTTAAAATTCCAATAAAATAATCTTTAATCTCATTATGCGAATTTATTAAATTGAAGTTTGCATCAAAATATAAATCTTCAGATTCTCTATGTCTATTTAAGTAATAAATTGATAATGCAGTACCTCCTTTAAGAACTAATTTATAAGGATTATTTTTTTCAACTTCTTTCAAAAATTCAATTAAAATATCTAATATATTTGCCATTTTAAACTCCATATTTGCTGTAATCCACTTCCGGTATATTCGAAATTAAATATTCATATTTCTCTAAGTTTTTTACAAATGTTTTTCTATATCTGCCAAGCATATTTTTCCAAATTTGTTTAGTATAACTATTATGAGTTAAATTAGTATCCTTAAATATTTGTTCATTTGTTGCATATTTTATATGAGTATCTCTATCAACAATTGTTTGACAATTTTTTATTGATTTTACACGGATTAATTTTATTGTTTTACCTTCAATGAAAATATTTCCTTCAATTTTAGTGTTAATTATTTCAATAATTTTTGTTTCATAAAACCATCCGTATCCATTATGCTTTAACGCTTCTAACCCCGTAATATAATACGAATCAATTGCATTAAGAAATGTTGAAAGTTTTGTTTGTGTTTGATTATCATTAATAAGTTTTTCTATAAGAAATAATTTCTTTCTAATATCTCCTCTTAAATATCTTTTTTCATTTTCATTTAATTTCTGATTTTTATTTAGCTTTTTTATGACTTCATATTGTTTCGGCTTTAATAGAGTTGGAACTATTAAATCCTCATTGTTTGCTATTTTTGAAATTAATTTATGATCCATAGGATAGAATAGTATCCTATCATATATAAAGGTTATTGTTGGTTATGAGTAATCAATAATTGACAGATTTTGTGCTTTTTAGGTCTAAATAACTCGAATAAAGAACTACTTTAGAGTAACAAAAAGAGAAAGGTTTATATAGATGAAGGAAAGAATTGTGTATATGGCAGAAATAAAAAATGAGCAAGAAATTCCAACATATAGACTACCTTTTAATTCCTCAATAAGATATAGCCTAATTAATACAACAGGAAAAGAAACTAAATTTCCTCAAACAAAAAGTTGGAGCTTGCCTGCTCAAAGTAATATAAGTTCAGTTCAATCAGGTGTTGTAACTACATCAAAACTTAGCTTAGAAGATTGCATAGAAGGTCAAGAAGAAGAAGCACATTTAACAAACATGGTTTATATTCAAGGTGATGATGGCTACATACAAATATATATTCATGTTAATCCAATAGTTCAAGTTGGAGATAGAATAACAGAAAATCAACAGATTGGAACATTACATGGATATTGTGTTAAAGACGAACCACATTTACATTTTATTGCAGGAAAATTCAAAAATCATACATTTGAAGCTGCACAAATAAAAATAATAGGTGAACAATGAAAATCCTCGCAGCTTCAGATTTCCATGGAGATGCTCGATTGGCTGAGAAATTGGCACAAAGAGCACAAGACGAAAAAGTTGATTTAGTAGCTTTAGCTGGCGATTTGTCCCACGCGGGTTCTGAACCAATAGGATTAATAGGACCTTTTGTTAAAAGAGGAATTAAAGTTGTTATGATTCCTGGAAATCACGACCATCAACACGATCATGACATGTTATGTAAAATTTAT
>CAYJUR010000125.1:0-3617 GCA_964373405.1 uncultured Methanosarcinales archaeon
ACCATTAATTCTGCCAGAACTATTTCCTCTAAGACCATATTTTAATGCTGCTTCATATGGTTTTATTATTCTTTGTGGATTATGAGTAAACAGTTTCAATAAAGCATCCGAAAAAGTGAAAAAAAGATCCTTCTCAACACCAGGCAAATTTATAATCGTTCTTGAAACTGGAATTGTACTATCACCTCCAAAATAATCTAAAATGTGTCTTTGAACATGAATAAGACCAAATCTATCAAACTCTTTTGCTGTGTGATATCTTTCTTTTGCCATTCCTTTAGCTATTATCATAAACTATTTAGGAATTAAGTTGTTTACAAAGATGTTGTTCATCTTACTAATACTGAGACGTTTTTTAGTTTAGTTTAAAATTGTCAAATGATTGGTTTTGGATAATAAAAATATCGTTTCATTTCTAACTTTCTTATTCTATGCAAAATTAAATTATTTTCTAACTTGAAAATCAAAAAGTTAAATTTACATTTTAACGAAGTCATCTAAGAATGATTGTAAATTGTAAACTAATTTTATAATTGTTAAAACTACTATTTTGAAGAAGAAAACATTTACTTCCCCATCCCTTCAATTACTTTCATCACATTAAACATTAAATCTTCTTTGAAAGAATTGCACATAACTTGAATTCCTACAGGAATATTATCAATCTTTCCACAAGGAACAGAAGAAGCACATATGCCAGCCAAATTTGCAGGTATTGATTGCGCGTCATAACCATACATTGTTAGTGTATCAATTTCATCACCTATTTTATGCGGAAGTGAAGGAACAACTGGACCTATAATAACATCGCATTCTTTGAATGCATTCTCAAATTCTTTTTTAACAAATTCTCGAACTGCTAAAGCTTTTCTGTAATATTTTCCTTCGTGTTCAGATTTAGAAATCTCTTGCCCGCCCATTAATCTTAATAAAACTTCCTTTCCACAACTGTCTTCTATTTTCTTACCATATCTTCGACCATCAAGTTTTCTAGTCCCAGAATAAAATTCTACATAACAAATTGGATAATATGTTTGTATTGCCAAATTTATATTTTTAAGTTTTACATTAACAATACTTCCATTTAATTCGGATGTCAAATTTTGAATTGTGTGTTCAATTAAATCTAGAATTCTAGAATCTTTACACATATTCGTGAATTCATGACAAACGCCTATTCTTATTTTGTTGGGTTTCTTAAAATTAGTATATTTAGGAACTATTTTATTAAGAGAAATAGGATCATAATCTGAATACCCGGAAATTATTTCCATCAAAAGAGCACAACCAAAAACATCTTTTGATAAAGGTCCAATTTGATCCAAACTCATAGATAAATCAATTAGACCATAACGAGATACTCTACCATAAGAGGGTTTGACTCCAACAATGCCACAATGAGAAGCGGGATTTCTTATACTTCCCCCTGTATCTGAACCTAATGTAATATCTGCCATATTCGCCGCAATTGCTGCTGCCGAACCAGCAGAACTTCCTCCAGGTACAAATCCAATTGCTGAAGGGTTCATAACTGGACCAAAAGCACTATATTCTCCAGAACTACCGCATGCAAATTCATCACAATTTAAAATGCCTAAAATAATCCCATCTTCATTTTTTATTTTCTCTACAACATCAGCATCAAAAGTTCCATAATAATCTTCTAATGTTTTGGATGCACACGAAATAGGCATCCCCACGACATTAATATTTGCTTTAATTCCAATTCCTAAACCTGCTAATCTTCCTGCATTGCCTTTTTTTATTTTTTCATCTATTTTTTTTGCTTCTTCTAATGCATTAGGATTAACATATAAAAAAATATTCCATTCTCTATTTTTTTCAATAATTTTATTTAGAAAATTAGAAATATTTTGAGCTGCGCTTAATTCTCCTTTAAGAATTTTTTTTAATTTTTCCTCTGCCATATTATTACCATTTTTTTCTTTCAGCAACTATTTGATTGTCGTCCACATTTTTAGCATTTTTCAGAAATCTTTCCCTAAATTTTTTTCCAGTATATTTATTATCAAAAAAATCGCGAGTATCTTTTTCTCTATCTGCGCCAAAATCGACGGAAACGCCTTCAACTTCATTTAACGCCCCCATAAAATTTTCCATTATTTGTTTTGCCTTTAATCTGACTTTTTCCTTATCCTCGTCACTTAATTTGTTTTCCACTTTATTTTCTTCCTTTTATTGTGAACATCATATCATCAATTTTTTTTAATTCCCATTTTATTCCATCTACTTTTTTTCTTAACTCAGAATTTCTAAAATAGAATTTCATTAATTCGTCATACAAATCGTCAACAAACATTTTAATTTGAAGTACTTTTTCATATTCGTGTTTAATACCTGAATTTACTGCTCTTCTCATTACCTCACCTACTAAATCACAAACACCGAGCAAATAACATTCCCAATCAATATTTAATTGATCTCCATTAGAAATTTTTCCTTTAACAACAAATTCATAAAAACAAACTGCTTCAACATATTCTTGTAATGCCATTTTGTACATACTGGTATCTATATTTTGGCATTTTGTACATAATTTTTTAAGAATAGAAACATCTTTATTGATTAGAGCTATATTTTTTGACGCCTCACTTATCTCATTTCTATGAACAGAATAAATAATGTGTTTGCTTAGCTTGATTATATCCCTACTTTTTCGTATAATTTCTTCTCTTTCTTTATCTTGTTCGTCATATATTTTTTGTATCTTTCCAAAGTATTTTTTGTCTATCATAAGATATTAAAAACTAAGGATTCTTATAAATGTCTCGTTTATTTTCAACAAATTTACCACAACGTTTATAAATCGTTTTTCCTATCTTTAAAAGATGGCAGAATCGCTTCTTGGAGGAGTTGTTGAATTTCTTAGAAATATAGGATTCTATGATGTAATACTTCCTTTTCTTCTAGTATTTGCAATGATGTTTGCTATACTTGATAAAACACAAGTGTTTGGAACTGAGAACGGAAAGCCAAGAAAACAAATAAATTCGATAATCGCATTTGTTGTAGCTCTTTTAGTGATAGGTTCTACGAGATTAATTGCAGTTATGAATGAAGCAATTTCAAACATTGCTATGCTCTTGATTGTGATTACATTTGTTCTTGTAACTATTTCTGTGTTTAAGGCTGAGGGTCAATATGATTTATTCCAGCATCCTGTGTTAAAAGGGTGGATTATATTTGTTGTCATTGCAATAATAGTTACAATATTTTTTCAAGCACTTGGATGGAATCTAATATTATGGAATTTCTTGAAAACTAACATTTCAGATGCATGGGTTGCAACATTGTTGTTTTTAGTCGGAATTGCAGTCTTTATTTATTTGGTGACTAAAGAAGAATGAGCGAGCGCATTCTTTATAAATTCCCCCCTTAAAATAGATTTGAAATGAATCTAAAACTACTCGAATTAAATGTTAAGAACGGTTTCAGAAATGAAGACACTCAGGAATTTGAAAGACATAGATTTAATCTTGCTGTTAGATTAGTAAGAGAAGTTAATCCTGACATATTTGTGGCAATAGAATCCAATCAATGGGGCGACAACTTTAAAAACCATTTTGGTTTCGAAATTGAAAAGAAGGTTTAGATCT
>CAYJUR010000126.1:0-3610 GCA_964373405.1 uncultured Methanosarcinales archaeon
ATTATTTAAAAATTAAGAAAGAAAAGATAGAAGAGAAAAACTAGAATCAGGGTTTGATAAATTAGGAGTTGATGTTCCTCCGGCTGTTAATATAGGTGTGTTACCTAAATCTGAGAATAAAAAAACGGAAATAATCTCAAATTTAAGTCCATCAACTAAGGTTAATCAAATAGATAATTTAATGAAATCTGCGAGAGAAGATTTGAAGAAAGGGGATTTAAAGAAAGTTCATCAAACAACTGATAAGATTTCTGCAATGTATAAGTCTTTGTCTGCTGGGAAACAAAAAGATGATGTTTATAAGAAATTTATGAAGTTGTATGATGACATAAACGGTAAGGTGTAATTTTCATAAATGGTAAGGTGTAATTTTAATTGAATTTAAATAGGTAAAAAGCATATTTATTAAAAAATGGAGGTAATATGTCAAAGAAAGAGGTACTGAGCGAATTTAAAGTTGATTGTATTGGTGATTATGTTTCTGAATTAGTTGCAAAAGGAATTGAGAAAGAGCATATTGTTAAATCTCTGAAAAAAAGCGGTTATTCTCATAATTTGATAAATCAGGCATTTCTAAAAGTTGGCGAAAATAGAAAAGGTTTTTTGTTTGGCTCGAAAATAAGTGATGATTTTGAGAATTTGAAAAAAAAAGCGCAGTATCTTGCAGAAAAATCTTATGAAAATAAAATAAAAGAAGCACGCGAAAATAGGATTGAAAGGGAGAGATTGATGAAAGTCAAATTTAAGACGCAGAATGAAGCACATAAAAAAGGATTATTATTTTCGGGGGAAAAAGTTAGAATTAATGTGGGAGAACATATTTATTCTAAATATAAACATAAAACTCCTGTAATTGTTGTTACATTGTTTACGATTGGTTTAATGGTGACGTCAATGTTTCTTTTTGGTTTTCAATATGGTTGTGATAATGAACAGTGTTTTGTTGACAAAGCAAATAATTGTGAAAGAACGACATATGAAAATGTTGTTTCTGGAGTTTCGTATTCTTATAAAATTGAAGGGTGTGCTCTTATAAAAACTCTTGTTAGTTTGCCTGATAGTGAGCCATATGCGGTTCAGAATTCTTTCGAAGGTAAATCTATGAGTTGTTCTTATAATAAATTAAGTTTTGATTTGATATATATTCAGGGTTTAAATCATAATTTAGATAATTGTTTTGGAAGTTTGAATAGCGTTCTTGAAGAGTATGGAAAGATGAGAAGTTAAAGCATATTAAAAGCCAATCCCTAACTAATTAAAACAATTCCAACAAGAAATCCTAATATTATGTCAATTACTAACAAACAAATCCATGCTTTTAATGGTTCTACCCAATTTTCGTGATTGTAATAGTTTTTAATGAAGTATAAGAAAATTAGAATATTTAAAACAAAAATAACAACAGCTAAAATTGTTGCAAATGATCCTGATGTAAAAGAAGCAATTATGTTTAAGACAAATATTATTAATATGGGTATAGATGAGGCTTTTAGAGCGGTTTCTATGGTTTTATCCCTCCAATTTAAGATATAGTTTGTTAATAGCCATAGAATTAATGTATTTATGCCTATGAATAATATTGATGCTATAAAACTAATTCCTGCTGCTCCTAAAGTGAATACCATAACTAAATAGAGAGAGGGATGGTTTATATTTGTTTCTGTCAAACTTTTGTACGTTCGCTAACTCACGACAAAAGTTTGATCAAAAATATGATTTGCTCACAATGTTCGCAAATCGATAACATCGAGATTTTTTTGTCCAATTAGATTAAATTGAAATAATTGTTGATAGTGAAACTCAAAATATCCTTCAATATTCGACTATTTGTTTCAGGACTTCGTCAAAATTTCATCGTCGGTTTAATAGGAAAGTAAATAAAAATATATATATATATATATATATATTTATATACTATTTAGTTATAACTAAATTTATGGAGAGGTTTGAATCCGTTTGGATTATAATTGTTTTAATTATTGCTATTTTGAGTGTTATTTTTTATGTTCCAGCTAGCATTTATGGGATGGCTACTGGTATAATAACTCCTCGCCCAGTTCAGTATGTTGGTCCTAGCGGTAGCTTGTGTGGTGATGCAAATGATGATGGCAGAGTAAATGTTTTAGATGTTCTAGTTGTACAAAGATATCTTAGACATTTAATTGAATTTTCAGCAACATTCCCTCGTTGCGTTGATGTGACAGGCAATGGTCTTATTGAAAGTGATGATGCTACTCTAATTAATAGAATTGCATATGGTTTGGATTATGGAAGATGTCTTTATCCTTGTGGAGGGAAGGTGCCAACTGTTCGAACTATTAGATTGAGTAGTACAGTTTGTGGAGATCTTAATGATGATGGAAATGTTAATGTAAATGATGTTAGTATTGGAACTCAATTTCTTAGTGGACTTGTTGATTGGGAAAGAGCTCCTAGCTATGATTGTGCAGATGTAACTGGTGACAGGAATTTTAATCAGAGGGATGTTGAGTTGTTGTCTCAAATGTCTATTGGGAAAGTGGGTGGAAACTGTGTAGGTACATGCGGAACATTAAGAAGTTTACCAAGATTAACTGATTTATATTGGCACGTTGAACCTTCACCAACGGTACCAAGTACATATAGTTTCTATATATATGCTGATACTAATACTATGTCAGTTGTACCTTTAGATGATAGATTTTATTTTCCTGTTGATTTTGAATATACTATTTATAACTATTGTTTCATAAATGCTCGTACAGGATTACCTGACAGATTAGAAGCATCAAGTGGATTTTACTTTGCTTGTTCTTTCTCAGGTTGCCAAGGAATTCCATTTGATAGAGTTGATGCAGATACGTATAAATTACTTGTAAGTGATGATGTTATTCCATGTGTACCAATATACGGTCAATCTGTCTTTTCAGTTTCTAGTCCTATAAGAAGTATGCATAATTACATTCAAGAAAATGACCAAGTTACATGGAGTGGCCCGGGTTTGCCATAACGTAGATTAATTATTTTTTCCTGAAATTATCTATTAGCTCCATAAAAGAAAAATTATATTTACTCTATTTTTTAGAGCATAGAAAAAATTATTTGTAATCTATTGTTAGTTTTTAAAAGTATATAGTATTCCTATAAATAATCCAACAACTAAAAGCATTCCAATAATTGAGTTTAAAGGATTTATATTATTGTCAGTAACACTCAACAATGATGAAGCTTTGCCTAGGTTTTTTAATTGAGATATAGACGATCCCATACTTTTTTCTGTTATTCCAGGAAATGTTCCGCATCGACAAGATGAATCGCAAAATGCAAAACTCGATGGTCCTGATCTGCATCTTGAACCTGGAGGGTCACATGATTCACCAGAATCTATTCTTCCGTCTCCACAAATAGGATAAGCTTCACATTTACAGCTCGATGTACATGTAAAAGCAGCAGTACAACAATTACTCTCTTCAATGCCGTCTCCATCGAAATCACAAAGACCATTCATATTACCATCGTCACATGACTCAGTAGCTGTATCAACAATATCATCACCACATATTCCAGTTCTATGCCCTATTACTGGTGGTAGTGGTGGGCGGTGTCCAATTATTGCAAAGTCACAGCTTAA
>CAYJUR010000127.1:0-3585 GCA_964373405.1 uncultured Methanosarcinales archaeon
AATTGTGCCATCGCTACTTGCTCCTTTCAGTCGCACCACGCCTTGCAGGCTCTCGGCTTCGCCTCGGGGCTGATAACAGCGATTAGGCGTAATTTTTTTGTCACCTCTCTTAATCTGTAGGACGTTGAATTTTCCTCACATACAAAGCTCGGAAAATTTGAATAAGTACCGATAAGAGGCTAAAGCCGAGAATTTTAACGCTGTTGTCTTCGCATAATGATGGTACATTATACGGCTACGTTTCACTTCGACTTAACTTTTTTCTATTAATGTTATAAAGAAATCGGGGCTAATTCATATTTCAATAGAAAGAATTAAATAAATATTATGTATATCCAATCATAGAAATGTTTATATATTGGTGTAACGTAATGTTACACATTGTGATAAAAAGTAACATTATAAAATAAAATGGCTACTGTAAGAATAAATGATAAACTTCTAAAAGAAATTCAAGATTGGTTAGATAAAAATGGGAATAAGTACAAACATCCATCAGTATCAGCATTTGTAAATAATGTAATATATGATAAATTAAATCAGTTAAAGAATAAAAAATAAAATGTTAAAAGAAGAGTTTATCGAATTACCAAAGAATACTATTCCATTGGTTTTGGTAGGAGATGTGATTAGCAGATTAAAGAGTATACCAGATAAATCTATTAATGTCGTTGTAACCTCCCCACCATATTGGGGGCAGAGAGATTATGGAACAAAGTGGCAAATAGGAAATGAAGAAACGCCAGAAGAATATATTGAAAAAATGCTAAATGTTGCAGATGAATTAAAAAGAGTTTTAACTGATGATGGTGCTAATTTTTTAAATATTGGAGATAAATATGCTGGTAAAAACTTACAGATGATACCATTTAAATTAGCAATAGAAATGCAAAAAAGAGGGTGGGCGATAAGAAATGTTTTGATATGGCGAAAAACAAATGCAATGCCTTCATCAATTAAAGATAGATTTTCAAATGTTTATGAGCCAATATTCTTATTTGTTAAAAATCCAGAAGGTTACCTTTCACCAGAATATTATTTCGATTTAGATTCTGTTAGGATTGCTCATAAAATAAATGGGGATAAAAATGGAAAAAACTCTAAACAAAAAACTTTATTGATGGGAGAAGGGGCTAATTATTCGGAATTACCATTAACCTTATCTGTTGAAGAATATCAAAAATGGGGGAATAAGATAAATAACAATGAGAACGGATACAATGGTAAATTTAAGAATACCAATAAAATAAATCTTGGGGCTTCGCCAGGTGCAAGATTATCCGTTAATGGTGAGTTTTATTCTAAACAAAGAAAGCATAAAATAGATAACAATTTAGAACTTGAAGTAATACATTTTATTAAGGAACATAGAAAAAAGAAAGGAATTTCAAGTAAAGAAGTAGATAAAATATTTGGATACAAAGATACTGCTGGACATTGGTTCAGAACAGATAGGGGTGGAAGATGTTTGCCAAAACCAGAAGATTGGTTTAAATTGAAAGAAATTTTAGAAATAAAAGATAGTAAATATGATAAGATTATGACAGAAGAACATTATGTTTTACAAACTGTTAAACCTCATGAATTAGGAAAAAATCCAGGTGATGTTTGGGATTTTGCAACGGGCAAATTACAGGATTCTCATTTTGCAATATTCCCAGAAGAATTACCACGAAGGGCGATAATGGCGTGTTGTCCAAAAAATGGAATTATACTTGACCCATTCGCTGGAAGCGGAACAAGTTTGAGAGTAGCAAAAGAACTTAACCGAAAGTCTATTGGAATAGAACTACAAAAAGATTATTTAAAGATTATTGAAAAAAGATGTGGAGCAATTAAAGTTTTATAATTTGTCTAAACCTAAATAATCTTGGAGTATTTTCTTTGAAGGATTTTCTGGATAGATAATCTTTATCCTATTGGGTTTATCTTTCAGATTTTCAAACTTTTTTGCATCTTTGTATAAAAATCGTATATCTCCTCTTGAATTTAAACGATTTAACTCTTGCGCATGTTTGCCAGAATTAATACAATTACCATAAGTAGATTTTAATAAACCATTCGGTATTGAAAACAAAACGATAATTTTTGGTATGTCCTCTGAATTGTTATGTATTATTTGGATTACATAAGTCAGACAAATCTTATTATTTGAATAAATTTTTGGTAAACTTGGAATAAAAGGGTAACTATTGCCCCTCTTTGTTTGATTAACTGCATAAGTAGTTTGATTTTGTGCTATTTGTATCTTCCCTTTGAAATCAGCAGGGTTTGAATCAGTCGCAGTTTTAACTTCAAGATGAACGAAAGCATCAGGCGTTTCAAACATTAAATCCGAACCAATAGGTGAAGAATTGACAGCAAATAATCTATATTGTCCAAACAAATTATGAACAACCCTTTCTGCACCCTTGTCTAATTCTGATGCTTTATCATACTCTTCCCTACTTGTTGTTTTGAAGATATCTAACCAATCTTTCTTAATTTCATTCTTTGATTTTAACCTTTCAAGAAACCACGCAATATTTTTACTTACAAAAAAGCATATCTCTTCAAGATATCTCTTTTCAATTGATTCAATCTCTTTTGCGTCCATAGTGATAAGATACCTCCTTGGATTAATAAATCTTTTTATAAGTTTATACCATATCCCATTTTTGAAAAACCCAAATATATTCATGATTTCCCATCATTTTCTGGTACTTAAAATTCCATTCTTTTAAATTTATATCTTTATCCCATATTATACTATTTTTGAATTTAAATCCAATTTTTTTACAACAATAGATTAAATCATAAGGGAAAGTAGTAAAATGTTTTTTGTCAGGTCTAGGTACATCTGAAACATTCAAACAAAAATATCCTTTTGGTTTTAACACTCTAAAAACTTCTTTAAATACGTTATTTAGGGCCTGATAAGGATTTTTAAAATTGCCAATATTTTGAGGGTTATCGGAGTACTTTCTTAAATATAAATAAGGTGGACTGGTAACACAAAGTTGAATTTTATTATCATCTATTTCATCCATTTTTTCAGAAGATTTACAGTAAAATACCCCTTTTTCTCCACATTTCTTTTTGGCAATTTGTATATATTTTTCTTCTAAATCATATCCTATTGTGCTTCTATCCAATCTTAATGCCATAAAATTGGTAGTACCGCTTCCACAAAAAGGGTCTAAAACAATTTGTCCTTTATTAGAATACATCCTAATAAGACGATTTGGTATCTCCTCTGGAAATGGAGCTATATGCCTTTCTTCTAATGTACTTACTATAGGATTGACTGTGGTAATTCTCCAAACACTATTTAACCACCCTAAATTATTAATTTTCATTAGATATTCTAGCCTATGATAGAATTATTATATAAACTTTATTGATTGTTTACTGCTCCGATTTCTTTATTTAAGAAAAAAGTACGACAACAGCTAAATTCTCGGTGACAAAAAAACTCCGCAAACCATACAAAGGTTTGCTACGCCTAACAAGAATTATACGCAATTTTTTCGGGGGCTAACGAACGGATTGGGGCACACTCAAAACGAATAATATAAATAGTAGAACCTTTTAATTATGAAAATA
>CAYJUR010000128.1:0-3556 GCA_964373405.1 uncultured Methanosarcinales archaeon
ATTTTTTTTAGACCTTTTCTATCTTTTATTATCATTTTTATTTCTCAATTCTAAATATGTTTTTAAATCTTTTATAACTTTCTCATACATAATTATCATTCTATCTTTTTGTCCCTTTCCAGATCTTACAGTTCCTAATTTTTCGCTTATTTCTATGTCATTAATTTTCAAATTAACACATTCAGAAACTCTCAAACCTGAAGAATATAATAATTGTATTAATAATTTATGTTTTGGATTTTCTACAGTATTTAGCATCGCATTTATTTCATCCTTTGTTAAGACCGTGGGCAGTTTTTTTTCTATTTTTGGAGATTTAATGTCAACAAATATTTTCTTTTTATACATATCTTCAAAGAGAAATTTTAATGAGGAAATTATAAGATTTACTGACGCGGGTTTTAGTTTCTTTTCAGTCATACAATATGCAATATATTCTTTTATGTCTGTTTCATTTAAAGAATTTATATCAATCTGTTTGTTCTTATTTTTTTCATAAAATTCAATAAATTTGGTTGTCTGTGATGTGTATGCTTTTATAGTTCTCTCAGTAAAACCTCTTATTTTCAGTTCTATGCTGAGTTTTTTAAGAATACTTTGTTTGTCATCCATCACTAATTTAGATTATGCGAACTTGTTTATATTTGTTTGTGTGGATAATTTTATCATCCTATATCTGCCAAAAGATTTGCATTTGTCATAGGGCTTAGAAATAATGGGAATATTGAACTTGAAGAACCTGTTGCAAGGATTACAAGTAGTTCTGCTGATGTTAGATAGTCATTATTAAAAACTATTTCATTATTGTTAGAGAATGTAGGATAGAACCAAGGTCCCTGTAGACCATTAACTAATGTAGCTGTTCCCACACCACTGGAATCTATCGTATACATATCATTTCTAAGATATCCAAGTGGGCCTCCAGGTATAACATCGTTAAATGTTATTTTAGTTCCATCCGCTGACCATGTTGGTTCTTCTACTAAACCAAACCCAGATGTAAGAGTTATAGCTCCTGAACCATCAAGGACCATTTTTCTTAATTCCCTGCCACCACCATAGACAATCTGATCATAAATTCGTGGCGAACAAACAACTGTCGTGTTTGTCGTGTTCAAACTAGGCAGACAAGCTGGTGGAAGAACTGGTGGCCTATAACAGAATGGAAGACTGCAAACAACTGTTGAAACCGTATATGATGGTCCTGGAGGTGTGGTATTTATTAATGGTCCTATTGTTCTCGTCACAGTTCTGCATACTGGGGTAAAGCACCTAGTAAAGGATGCTGGTATAACTGGTGTCGATGGTGAAGTTGGTGTTGTTATTGACGACGGAAAAACTTGGTTTGGTGAATATTCGGGACCCTGCCCTCCAACTCCTATAAACATTGACTGACCCGTAACTAAGTCTTTCATAAAAATTGCACCACCTTGCTGCTCAGTAACTATGATTTTTGTTCCATCTGGTGAACCATGCGGTCGACTTAAACGCGTACCTGGAACCGTACCTGGAATCGTACCTGGAGCAATAACAGATATTGCATTAGTGCCATCAGCATCCATAAGTCCTACACCGTCGCCCTGTGGAGTTCCATATACAAACGCAATTTTCCTATTCGGCCATTTACCAAAATATTTTGCTTTCCAGTATGTTGTAATACCAGGAAAACCGGGATAACTTGAAAGACCAGAATAAATCGGAGAAATATCAACCTCTCCTGTTCCATCCAAATTCGCTTTATGTATACTTGCTGTTACAGCACCAAAATTTATGCTTGTAAATAATATTGCTTTCTTTTGTGAACAATCAAGATTTCCAATGCCTGTTGTTCCTCCCGCAATTGCTGCTGACAGGACTCGTTCATCTAAAATATCAATTGATGTTCCAGAAACAGATGGATCTCCGAGAATTCCACCAACATTGCAATAATCAAAATCAGGAGATGTTGGTATAGGAGATGTCCTTGCAATTATTGAACGAATTAAACTGACATCCGCATTGTCGACTGCCATGTCGGCATTACAATCCCCGCACATCCTTAAGTCAACACCATAGCCATAAACAAATATTGGTTCAAAAGCGATGAAAAGAATTACAATCATTCCAAACAATAAAATCTTTTTCATTAACTTTCACAACCGGAGAGAGGTTTAATATTTATCATCCCCATTTCAATTTGTCTTCTTATATATTCGTCAAGAACTGTAACAGTTCCGTCTCTGTCAAAATCATTGCAATTGATTTCGCCACTTTCTGTTTTCAAATCTTCTTGTAATAAATTATTTTGCATTAAAGTCTTTGCATATTTTTCCGATGAAGAAGAAGGATATTGTGTTTCAAACAATGATGTTGAGTCTGATGTAATTTGGACATTTTTTGTATTATACTCAGCAATCCCCACAAGTAAAAGAACAACCATAAAGATAGATATCTCAAATGCATGCTTCATATGTCTATACAACCTAGATATTTTGGAGAAAGTATGATTATTTAAATCTATCTGTTGTCAAAGTAGATCCACTACCTGTCGTTGTTCCGCTATTAGTTGTTAAAGTCGAACCTGTACTAGAACTAGATGTACTTGATCCAGACTTAGTTAAAGATTGTGCCATAACCATTGGCAATACTAAACACATCAAAACACTCACAAAAATTTGTTTGTTTTGAAAGTTCAACTAAGATAATAAATTTATTATTACAACTCTTTTCCAACTTTATTTAAGAAATCTTGAGATTCTTTTTTCAATGTTGCGATTGCCTTTTTCAAACTTTTTCCTGGTTCATCTCCTTCCACAATTATTGAAGGTATTCTCTCTAAGGGATGATCAATTCTGTATGCTGCTGCCTTTACTGTGGAATCTTTCTGAAGCTCTTTTACTAAAATATTACAGAAAGTATGATCTTCTCCTTTAAGCTCAAAAATTAGTTTGTGTTTATCCTCTTCAAGAAATTTAAGTTCCATATAAATTTAAGTTAAAAGGTGGTTTATAAAGGTTACTGCAATTAAGATGGAAATAAGCCAAATTGTATTCAGATTGAATGATTTTAAGGTCAAAATATCCTTCTTTATTGGCATAATTTCAAGAGGACTTCGTCTAAATTTCATCATAGATTTAAGAGATAGTAAAACATAAATAAATCATCTCTTTATCCAACAATATTCGAAAATGGGATTTAAACGTAGTCCTGAAAACAATACGCAAATTGAGAAATCATATTTTTAAAAATTCAGATATCAAGTTTGAACCTAACTCACACTAATCTTTCCAAATCCCTGACCAGAAGAAACTATTTCTGCAGTACCCATTGCAATTATCAAATCATTTGCTCTTCTTCCGTCTTCAAGCAAAAATGCTTCACCAAAAGAAGTTAATCCTACTTCATCTCCAGCTTTTGCATTTAAATTTACACCCGAAAGTGTTGCACCACCTTTATTGACATCAATCATTGTCAAATCAGTTTGTGTATCAACATCAACATACAAACTTCCAGAATCTGATAAAAACGAAATTGCTATATCCTGATCATTTCTTGATTCATCAAAATATTTTGCTCC
>CAYJUR010000129.1:0-3524 GCA_964373405.1 uncultured Methanosarcinales archaeon
AATTGGAAGATTATAATAAAAAACTCTTCCAAGCTTTTTATGAATCCATCGCAGCAAATCTCTAAAAGGTCGCGGATCAAGATCACAATGTTAACTTTTGCATCAATTTAAAATTAGTCAAGGTTAACAAGGATAATTTTGCTTGACAAAGTTATCAAACCCTCACAAACACAAACCAACACGAGTTGTTTTGTATGAGTTATTATCAAAACTCTCACAAACACAAACCAACCCCCCAAACTCAACCGTTTGAGGGGTTATACTTACACAAACTTACACAACATTTATAAAAAAACAAACACAACAAAATCAAAGGAGAACAAAATGAAAAAAACAATGACTTTATTGATTACAATGATTCTATTGGTTAGTATTCTTCCGTTAGTGTTTGCCCAAAGTATAGAAGATAATGGTGAAAATAATCCTACGACAACTTCAGAAATTCCAATTTATACTCCAAGCTCTATTTGTGGAGATGTTAATGGTGATGGAGTTGTAAGCATTTTAGATGTTGATATAATCCCAAGAGTTAGCGCTGGGCTAGCTAGATGGGGAGAAAGAGCTGATTTAACAAGAGCTGATGCTAATGGTAACGGAAGAGTTGATTTAACTGATTCTGGCAGAATTGCAAGAATGGCAACTGGCGAAATTAGAGGATTGTGTCCGGGAATGAATGAAAATACAAATTTAAACGAAAATATAAAAAATCCAAATACAAAACCTGTTGAAAATAGCAACACTAAAAATGAAATCACATTCAAAAGAAATCTCAATGATGAAAAAATAAAGATTGCAAATCAAAATTTTATAAACGCAAGAGAAAATTTCATCAAAGTAAATAACAAATACACAAATCTTAAAAAAGATTTTGCTGAAGTTAAAGTTGAAGTAAAACAAATTTGTGGATCTGAACCAAATTCAGAAAAATGCACTGAAATGAACTCAAAATCTTTCGAAATTGGAAGAGACCTTTTATTAAAAGGAACAGAAAGTGCAATAGAACATCTTAAACAAATAATTGCAAAAATAGAAGCGTCTGAAGATGTGTCAAGCGAAGATGCTAAACAAAGATTGAATGAACTTAATATGTATGTTACTTCATTAGTATCATTAAAAGATATGGTTGAAAAAGCTCAAACAAAAGAAGAATTAAAAGAAGCTGCTACAAAATTAGAAACATTGTGGGGTTTAATTAAGTTTGATTCTAAGGTTCAAACACTAAAATTAATGAGTGACAAGCTTGAAGGAATTTATAATCGTGCAAAAGCTGTCGAGGCTAAATTAAAATGTTCACTGGTTTCCGTTAGTGATGAGAAAAAGAAAGAAATATTAAATAAGTTAGATAATTATGATAATTTGCTTGAGAGTGCTAGAAAAAAACATAAAGAAGGAATAGCTTTACTTAATAATGCTGTAGCTGATAAAAATTTAGAACAAATAGAAGAGTCAAAAAATCTTATGTTAGAGTCTTACAATATTATAAGAAAAACCCAAGGATTGGTAATTTCTATTTTTAATGAAATTAGAAATGCTGGTGGGAAATTAAACGCATGTAATGATAGCTAATCTCATTATTGTGTGAACATTTGATGAGCTTAGCTGCATTGTAAATCATAAGAACAAAGTTCATATTTCAAGTGATTTACAATGGTTAATAGTTACAATGGTTAATAGTTACAATGGTTAATAGTTAAAGGGTGGTGAGGGGATTGAAGAAGAAAATATTATTTATGCTGTTTATTGCTGTCCTATTAGTTTCTTCATGCTCTAAATCTATAGAGAAGATTAATAATGACAATGTCGTTAAAGATACAAATGTAAGTAATAATGTTAATAATATTCATTCTAATTCAAATGTTGATAATAATGAGAATACACAATCTAATAATGAAACTATTGATGAAAATATCACTGACGAAGTCATAAGTGAAAATATTAACGCTGAGGATGTTGAATTGGATAATATAAGCGATTTATTTGAGGACTTTTAAAATGGAAGAAGACATTCAAAGATATGAAAGCAAAATAAATTTTCTTGAAAACATGAGCAATAATTTTGTATCCAAATTGAATTCTAGATCTAAAAGTATGAGTCATTCTGGTTTTGAAGAAGAAATTTTAAATTCGAAAGAGAAAATAAGAAAATTAAATGTGGATTTAAGTGAACTAAAATTAGCTACTCTTTATTTAATTAAAGTTTTGAAACAAACTGGATCCTCAACTGATTTTAAAGTAGTTCAGGAAAAGATTAATGATTGGCAGCTTGAGAAGATGATAACAAAGAGGGAATTTAAGAAATTGGTTCAAGAAAATAGTTAATCTTATAAATTAAAAAGATTATAGAATTCTATGGACAAATGGTTTGTTGGAGTTGTTGTTTTTATCATTATAATAGTTGTTGTTTTAGCTTATGGAATTTCTAATACTGAAAAGAAAGCAAAAAGCAAAAATGTTGCTGTTATACCTATAGAAGGTCCAATTATGAACAACAAACAGCTCGGATTATTAACATCTAAAGTTGCATCCTCTGATGAAATAGTTAAATTGATAAACGATGCCAAGAAGGATAAAACAATTCGAGGAATCGTATTTAAAATAAATTCTCCTGGAGGAACAGTTGTTGGCTCGAAAGAAATTGGCGAAGCTATTAAAAAATTAGGTAAACCGTCTGTTTCAGTTATACGCGAAGTTGGAGCTTCGGGAGGATATTGGATAGCATCAACAACAGATTATATCATTGCTGACGAAATGTCAATTACTGGAAGCATAGGAGTAGTTGGAGCAGGTTTAGAATTTTCTGGTTTGATGGAGAAATATGGAGTTGCATATAATCGTTTAATAGCAGGCGAATTTAAGGATACTGGAACGCCTTATAGAGAAATGACTGATGAAGAAGAAAAGATGATGTTAGGTAAATTAGCTCTAATTCATGACGCATTTATAAGAGAAGTTTCTACAAATAGAAATATGACATATGATTCGGTTAAGAAAATTGCAAATGGTGAGTTTTATTTGGGCGTTCAGGCGAAAGAACTTGGTTTAATTGATTCTTACGGAGGCATTGAAGATGCAAGGAATTATATGAAGGTGAAGTTGAATGTTTCTGATGTGAGATTGTTAGAGAAGAAAAGCAAGACAGGATTATTAGACGCTTTGATATCTGCATTTTTTGAAGGGATGTTCTTTATTGGAAAAGGTATTTCTTCGGGATTTAGTGATATAAATTATGCTAATAATGAGATTATGTTGATTTAGAGACTACTAAATTCAGATTAGTTAAGCTTAAATACTATATATGCATACTTAATAGAAAATTATGAGGTGATGATAATATGCCAAAAATCGCTGGAAGGAGAGCTGCGAGCTCAGTAGGAAAAATGAATAGGGGCAAATCGAGTCGTAAAGACCCAATTTCGAAAAAAACACCTGTAACTCGTCGAAGATAAGGTTATGGTTAATTATTTTTTATTTTCTTCTATAAATTTTATTATTTCTTTAGATATTTTTTCTTTGTCTTTGTCTAA
>CAYJUR010000130.1:0-3451 GCA_964373405.1 uncultured Methanosarcinales archaeon
TCGCTTCATTAAAAAACCATTCAACAAAAAGAATTTAAATTAATTACAATTCCCAAGGAAATCTAACAGGTTTTTTCACTACTCTTGCATCAATATCTTCTTTATCCAAAAAAATTTTAACAAAACTATTTTTCCCAGCAGTATGTGGACTAGCAACTAGTACAAATATTCAATTACTATGGTAATAAAAAAAATAAATGAAGAAAGAATTAAATAAACATCACAAAATTATAATATTTAATCAAATTTTGATAAAATAATTAGATATTCATAAAGTTCTCTTTTTTTCTCTTTCAATTGCTTCATCAATGATTTGAGTTGCAACACTTGTTCCAACTCTGTGTGCACCAACATTCAAATAATTCATTACCTCGTCAAGTGTTTGCACTTTTCCAGCAGCTTTTATTTTTGTAGTTCCATTTATTGATTTTTTAATCAATAAAATGTCATTTAGTGTTACCCCTCTTGAACCCATGCTTGTACAAGTCTTAATAAAATCAGTATTCAATCTGTCAAGCATTTTAGATGCTTTGATTATTTCATTATCAGTCAAATAACCTGTTTCAATTATTGTCTTGACCTTGACAGAATTTTTATGAGCCAAATCAATTATTTGCTTCATTTCATTTTCAACATATTTGTAATCTTTTGACTTAAACATTCCAATGTTCATTACAGGGTCAATCCACTTAACGCCATTTTCAATTGCTTCATTAAGCTCTTGCAGTTTAGCTGACGTATTTCCATTACCATAAGGAAAATTAATTGGACACCCTAACTCAATTTTTTCACCTTTCAAGAGTTTTCTTGCAAGAGGCAAATAACTAGAAGAAACATAAACTTGTCTGAAACCATACTTTACAGCCTGTTTACAAAAAGTTTCAATTTCTTTTACTATAACATTAGGAGAAACATTTGCAAAATCTATTCTTTCAACTAAATCTTCTACAGAATAACCCATTTGACCTACCTCTTTACAAATTAAGAAGTACTAAAATAAAATTGGTCAGCAAAAAATAAATACATTTTTAGTTTGGATTTCGAAGTAAACTAGATTTTTAAAAAAACTTATAGAGGACTGCCCCAAAAAATTTGTCAAAGTATTAATTCAGATATTCAAGCAATGGTTTTATAACTCCCACGGAAATTTCACGCCTTTTTTTACCACACCTAAATGATAATCGGGAATAATTTCTGAATGAGGTTGAATATAATAAGCAAGAGTTTTTACTTGTGCCCCCCGCCTTTCCAAAGCTTGCTTTGCTACAATTAGGCTTCTGCCTGTTTCAAGCATGTCTTCAACTAGCAAAACTCTTTTTCCTTTCAAGTCTTGAGGAACCGATCCAACCATTACTCGTTTTTCTCCTTGCTTTTTTACATTAACAGTATGAACCCCTTTTACACCAAGCAAAGAAGACATGACACGAGTAGGAACTAAACCTCCCCGAACAATTCCAACAATTAAATCAGGAGAAAAATCTTTCCGAATCCTATCAGCCAAAACACGGGAACGATTTTCAAACATCTTCCAACCAAGCCTCGAACGAGCCCTATTAGGCATAGACAATCTTCTAAGAAAACATCTTTTTCTTGGTCTATTTCCTGCCACTATTTATTCCACCTAATAAAATTCTATCTTAATGGAGTTAATTAACCTTTCTATCTTGGATTTTTCATTAATTTTCACTAATTTCTTATCCTTAAGTTTTGAAACAATTAAAGAAATCTGCGAAATATGTTTGTCAAGCTTTTTAGCAATATCTGAAATACTATTAGACCCATCAGCCAAAAACAAAACATCCATAGCCAAATGACTATGCAAAATACTAGAATATTCATACAATTTTTGTTTTGAACCCAATGACAAAAACTTTGTTGACTTCAAACCATAAGTTTCATCCTTTAATTTATTCAAAAAAGCATGCAAATTATGAGCAAAAATTAACCTCTTTTGCTTAATACTCAACTTACTTAAATTCAAATACTTTGTTTGTTTAATTTCCTTATCTTTAGTAATAAAAATAAACTCATTCAGATACTTGTTAATCAAGCTTTCAAAAATAAAATCAATATCTTTAGATGAAACTTTATAATTGTTAATTATTTTATGAATTTGTTGAATATCCATATTCCAGGTTGGAAGAGCTCTATCCAAATCAATAGTTGAATTAAAACCAAAACAAGGCAAATCATTAGTATATATCACCGGAATATTTTTTTGCACCAAATTTCCTTTAATCAAAATTTTTCTAATAGGCTCAGTAACATTTAACCCACTGTAACTTAAAACCTTTAAATCCATTGAACCAACGACTTCTTCAGGATACAAAGAATCAAAATATTCTCCAATAAATAGCTCTAAATGTTTTTGCAAAATATAACCCAAATTATAATCAGTTTTATGGGAAACATAATACAATTTCTTAAATTCATCAGACAACTTCAAATTAATGTTTTGAAAACTGGAAACAGATTTAAACAAATCAATATTTTTGTCAACCATTACAAAATTGAATCTCTTCCAAGCCTCAGTAAAAGAAAAAATGTAAAAACGGTTTTCCTCAAAACCCATTGCAATCAAAAAAGACTTCAACTCATCAATTATTTCAGAAGTAGACCTAAAACCTCTTAGATCCCCTTCAACCTTAACACCCTTAGACTTCTTTAATGCATCTTGAAACAAATCAATATTCTTCAAAGTATCATTCAAACAAATATAAAAAAAAGTATTTTTGTTCAAATCCAATTCTTTCAAGAAAAGCAATTGAGCTAAATGATAATAATTTGGTTCAACATAATTAGTGGAAAAAAATATATTAACACGCTGATTATTTTTATATTTTAATGTAATGATATCATCTAAAGATTTTTTGTCAGATAAACACGGAACAAAATATCCATAAAAACTATCCATAAACATATTAAACAACGCTAAATTTAAAAGATTAACAAAAAATAAATATTAGATTTCTAAGTTAACTCCATTAACATTTAAATTTAATAAAATATAAAAATAAAAACTGCCAGTAATATAGTGATTTAAATGGAGTTAATTAAATTAATGTGTTCTAAAATACTTCAAGATAAAATAATTCCTAATTTTTCTTGGTCACATGAAAGAGCAATTTTGTGTTTTTATAAGCATAAAAAACTAGAACTTTATAAGGTTAGCATGATAATTGATGAAAGTAGGTATAAAACGCAAAAAATTTTACAAGACTTAATTGAAATGCAAATCATTGAACAACAAAACAAAGAATTTATAATGCATAACGTATTTGATGCATTAAACAATCTAATAATTTATTCTAAAAAACAAAACTATAACACTATTTGTAGGTAAACTAAGGCAGTTTTATATTAATTTAAATCTGGCCATTAAAGTATCTCTTAGCATCCAACAACTATTTAAAGAAAAAGTATTACAAATTTAAATAGTGGTTAAAAAATG
>CAYJUR010000131.1:0-3399 GCA_964373405.1 uncultured Methanosarcinales archaeon
GCAACCCGTCCCCAAAATATGAAATATTTTGCGTATCCACGCAGGTGGGCTCGAACTATCTTTTAAGGGTTTTAGGGGGTTGGCGAGAAAATTTTTGGCAACAGTAGATGAACATTTTAAGCCTTTCTAAGCTCCGATTTTGGAATTTCTACAATTAAGGTACGGGTTGTTGCTTTATTCTTCTTAAGAATAGGTAATATTTTGCCCTTATCTTCTAGATTAATGATAAAAACCCCACGGTTTAACTTTATTGAACCAATTTTATCAAGTAATCCACGTCTTTCGTACTTGTATCTTCCTCCATTCGAATGATCCGTATAACCATATAACGTTTGCTGAAGTATTGTTTTCTGATTAATCGATGCTTTCTTAAGATTGTAACTTATTAACAGAGCTTTCATGATTATACTACACCACCACAATATTTAAATCTATTACTTTATCTATAGATAAAGTAATGAAAAAAGAGATATTGTTGCAATTAAGCAAAGATTCGTTCAAAGAGCTAAATAGAAAGAACGCTGTAAAAATAAGTAGCATCAATGCTTCATTGATTGATGCTACGTTAAATTCAGCATTTGTGAATGAATCTTGTAAATCAACTGAAGAGATAAGTAAGAGCCAGATAATTTACAGAAAACTTGATGGTGATATCAAAGAAGTACGATTCAATTTTAGAAAACATGCTGAAAGATTTTTGAAAATGCTCAAACTTTTCTCAAGGAACAGAAGATTCATAATTTCATTTGATGAAACAGAAGAGCCATTTTATGGAAAACTTAACAAAGGCGAAGATAATTTATTCATATTTGATCTAACATACGAAACAAAGGGGGCAAAATATTGCTATAAGTATTTGACTGCCGCCATTACTGGTAGCAATGGGATAAGATATATTCTCGACGCTAAAATAATGTTTAGAGGCATGTATATCGAAGATGAAGTTTATGAAATGGCGAGTGTGATAAAAGAACAAATCAAGATTGAAGTTTTATTGTTTGACAGAGGTTTTGGATGGAATGTAATTTATAAGCTTCAGCAATTGAATTTAAAGTATATAGTTTTTTGGAAAAAGCAAGGCAATTGGTACAAAAAATATTTTAACGAAATGAAAGATGGAGAATTTTGTGAAATTACTAAAAAATATAAATACAGCAGAGATAAAACAAAATATCCTTTGGAATCCAAATTTGTGCTGATAAAACAGCACAAATACAATAGTAAAAAGTTTGACTGGATTTATGCAACAAATCTCAATCTAAAATCTGCTAAGAAATATGTTATGAGATACAAGAAAAGATGGGGGATAGAAACAATATTCAGAGTAACAGATGACATTAGAATCTACACGACATCAACCAATCCTTTAATAAGATATTTTTTATTTACTTTCACATGTTTTGTTTATAATGTCTGGAAATTCTTCCAGCATTTTATAGGAAAAGAATTTACTCTTGCAAATTTCTCAACCAATTTGCACAAATTTATGATACAAAATGAAATGATTAAACCAATAAATCATAAGGAATTTATTTGGGTTATTACAAATTACAACAAACTTGCAAAAAAGATTAGATAGGGCTATTTGACTTTTTTTATTTTTTATGTGGATATTGTCATTTTCTAAGATTAAAGAGTAAAATTAGAAAAAATAAAAAATGTCTATATTAAGCGTAGAAAGGTTATCGATGAGCTTCTACTCGAAAAAGCTCATCTACTGACTTTCAGTAGATGAACATTTTAAGCCTTTCTAAGCTCCGATTTTGGAATTTCTACAATTAAGGTACGGGTTGTTGCTTTATTCTTCTTAAGAATAGGTAATATTTTGCCCTTATCTTCTAGATTAATGATAAAAACCCCACGGTTTAACTTTATTGAACCAATTTTATCAAGTAATCCACGTCTTTCGTACTTGTATCTTCCTCCATTCGAATGATCCGTATAACCATATAACGTTTGCTGAAGTATTGTTTTCTGATTAATCGATGCTTTCTTAAGATTGTAACTTATTAACAGAGCTTTCATGATTATACTACACCACCACAATATTTAAATCTATTACTTTATCTATAGATAAAGTAATGAAAAAAGAGATATTGTTGCAATTAAGCAAAGATTCGTTCAAAGAGCTAAATAGAAAGAACGCTGTAAAAATAAGTAGCATCAATGCTTCATTGATTGATGCTACGTTAAATTCAGCATTTGTGAATGAATCTTGTAAATCAACTGAAGAGATAAGTAAGAGCCAGATAATTTACAGAAAACTTGATGGTGATATCAAAGAAGTACGATTCAATTTTAGAAAACATGCTGAAAGATTTTTGAAAATGCTCAAACTTTTCTCAAGGAACAGAAGATTCATAATTTCATTTGATGAAACAGAAGAGCCATTTTATGGAAAACTTAACAAAGGCGAAGATAATTTATTCATATTTGATCTAACATACGAAACAAAGGGGGCAAAATATTGCTATAAGTATTTGACTGCCGCCATTACTGGTAGCAATGGGATAAGATATATTCTCGACGCTAAAATAATGTTTAGAGGCATGTATATCGAAGATGAAGTTTATGAAATGGCGAGTGTGATAAAAGAACAAATCAAGATTGAAGTTTTATTGTTTGACAGAGGTTTTGGATGGAATGTAATTTATAAGCTTCAGCAATTGAATTTAAAGTATATAGTTTTTTGGAAAAAGCAAGGCAATTGGTACAAAAAATATTTTAACGAAATGAAAGATGGAGAATTTTGTGAAATTACTAAAAAATATAAATACAGCAGAGATAAAACAAAATATCCTTTGGAATCCAAATTTGTGCTGATAAAACAGCACAAATACAATAGTAAAAAGTTTGACTGGATTTATGCAACAAATCTCAATCTAAAATCTGCTAAGAAATATGTTATGAGATACAAGAAAAGATGGGGGATAGAAACAATATTCAGAGTAACAGATGACATTAGAATCTACACGACATCAACCAATCCTTTAATAAGATATTTTTTATTTACTTTCACATGTTTTGTTTATAATGTCTGGAAATTCTTCCAGCATTTTATAGGAAAAGAATTTACTCTTGCAAATTTCTCAACCAATTTGCACAAATTTATGATACAAAATGAAATGATTAAACCAATAAATCATAAGGAATTTATTTGGGTTATTACAAATTACAACAAACTTGCAAAAAAGATTAGATAGGGCTATTTGACTTTTTTTATTTTTTATGTGGATATTGTCATTTTCTAAGATTAAAGAGTAAAATTAGAAAAAATAAAAAATGTCTATATTAAGCGTAGAAAGGTTATCTATGAGCTTCTACTCGAAAAAGCTCATCTACTGAAGATTGTGAAAAGTATTATAAATGCTAAATAATTTAAGATAAGATGAAAGAAAA
>CAYJUR010000132.1:0-3391 GCA_964373405.1 uncultured Methanosarcinales archaeon
TCTAGCTTTTGTCAATACTCTTAGAAGAATGATTATTGATGAAGTTCCTACAATGGCAATTGAAGATGTCGAATTTAGAAAGAATGATTCCGTAATGTATGATGAAATGATTTCATTGAGACTTGGTTTAATTCCATTAGTTACCGATTTGAAAGCATATAACCTTCCTTCAAAATGTACTTGTAAGGGAGAAGGTTGTGCAAAATGTCAAGTTGAATTAACACTAAAAACAAAAGCGTTAGGTTATGTTGATGCAGCAAAATTAAAATCAAAAGATCCAAAAATAGTTCCAGTGTATGAAGAAATGCCAATAACAAAATTAATTAACGAACAAGAATTAGAATTTATTGCAATTGCAAAGTTAGGTAAAGGAAGAGATCACGCCAAATGGAGCCCTGGATTAGTGTGGTTTAATGAATCTGCAAAATTAGAAGTTAAATCCTCTGATTCTAAAAAACTAGAAAAAGCCTTTGAAAAGATTCCAAACGGCCCAGTAAAATTAAAGGGAGGCAAAGTTCAAGTTGATGAGCCATTAAGTTTAGATGCTGCTCACATGTGTGAAGAAGTCGATTCTAATTTATTCAAAGCGATTCCAATTGAAGGCGAATACATTTTCGAATTAGAATCTTGGGGTCAATTAAAACCAAAAACAATTGTTGAAACTGCTGTTACTGAATTTATTGAAAAATTAGATGAATTTGAAGAGTTACTAAAATGAAAAATTCAATATTAACACAACTTGTAAGTGATTTGAAAGCATTGAGTATTAAGGAAAATGTTAAAATCTGGAAAAGAGTTGCTGAAGATTTAGAAAAACCGTCAAGACAAAAAAGAGAAGTCAGTATTGATAATATCGCTAAAACATTAAAGAAAGGAGAGATTGCAGTAATTCCCGGCAAAGTTTTAGGGAAAGGTAAATTTGATGGTGAAATTGCAGCATATCAATTTTCGCAATCTGCAAGAGAAGGAAATAAAACATTAAGCTTGTATGAATTAATAAAAAAAAATCCGAAAGGAAATAAATGCAGGGTGATGGGATAAAATGATAATTGACGCTGAAAACTTAATATGTGGAAGATTTGCAACGATTGCTGCAAAGAAAGCTATATTAGGTGAAAATATTGACATAATTAATTGTGAAAAGGCGATAATTACTGGAGAAAGAAGAAACACAATTGAAAAATGGAAACACAAAAATAGTATGGGAATTCCTGCAAAAGGTCCATTTATATTCAAAACACCTGATAGATTTGTAAGAAGGATGATTCGGGGAATGGTTGGTCATAGATCCGGAACAGGAAGTGAAGCATACAAAAGAATTATGTGCTATGTTGGTGTACCTCCAGAGTTCAAAGATAAAAAAGCAGTTACATTCAAAGAAGCAAATGTAAGTAAAGTTTCAAACAACAAATATATTACAGTTGAAGAATTAACACAGGAAATGAAAAAATGAAATTGATACAGACATCTGGAAAGAGAAAAAGAGCGATTGCAAGGGCAATTCTAGATAAGGGAACAGGTAAAATTAGAATTAATTCAAAAGATATTAGTGTGTTTGGTACAGAATATTATAGATTAAGATTAAGAGAGCCATTAATAATTGGAGATAATAAGTATTCAGATAAAGTAGATATTGATGTTTCTGTTAGAGGTGGAGGGGTTGCTTCACAAACAGATGCAGTAAGATTAGCAATTGCAACAGGATTAGTTGAATTTTCGAATGACAAAAAATTAGAAGAAGCATATTTAAATTATGACAGAAAATTGCTCGTAGCTGATATTAGAAGAAAAGAACCTGCTAAACCTAACTTTTCTAGAGCTAGAGCTAAGAGGCAAAAAAGCTATCGTTAAGGAGGAAATGAAAAATGATTATACCCATTCGTTGTATTTCTTGTGGCAAACCAGTAGCCCATTTGTGGGAGAAGTATAAATTGGAATCTAAAAAGAAGGATGCTGATGCAAGTAAAGTCATGGACGAATTAGGTTTAGACAGATATTGTTGCAGAGCAATGTTTATGGGTCATGTAGATTTAATTGATACTGCAATCAAGTTTAAGAAGTTCTGAGTTTATTTTGTTTCTTTATTGTAGTTTCATTGCTGAAATTTTAAAAATTAGATTACATTCTCAATTTCATTATACTATAGCTACGTCAAAATGTATTTTTAAACATTTAGTATCGAAAAAAGAATTTAGATTTTGTATCGTGGAAGAAAGTTAGACAGAAAGTGAGTTTTGAAATATTCTGCCTTTTGACAGTAAACCTTAAATACCTTCTTTTCTTTTTTCCATAAATGATAGAAAACATCACAAACATTACACCAATCGATACTAGTGTTTCTGTAATCCATTCTTTATTGAATTTTGGATATTGGGCTTTAGGAGGAGCTATAGGCATAGCAATTTTAACAGTCATATTTAATTTGTTCTATAAAAGTAGGCATTTAATCGCTCTTAACAAAATAGTTGAGCAAAATAGGCTCATATTAAATCAGCTTAAATTAATGAATAAAAGGAAGAAATAGTCATAACGTTTAAAAACAATTCTTTGTTCTATTACTATATGTTCGATTTCAAGCATATGCAAAAAAAGTGGCAAAAGAAATGGGAAGATAATGCTATTTTTGAAGCGAATCCAAACAAAAATGATAAATTTTTTATGACGATTCCTTATCCATATATTTCTGGTTCTTTGCATATAGGACATGCAAGAGTTGTAACTGAAGCAGATGTTGTTACAAGATTTCAAAGAATGTTTGGCAAAAATGCATTATTTCCAATAGCATTCCATATTTCAGGAACTCCAGTTTTAGGGATCTCATTAGCAATACAAAACAATGATAAAAAAATGATTGATTTGTACAAAAGCTATGTAAAAAAGTATGTAGAAAAACAAGAAGACGTAGACCTGATTGTTGAAAGTTTTAAAGAACCCAAAAATATAGTTGATTTTTTTATTCCCAAAATGATTGACGAATTTAAAACATTAGGATTATCAGTGGATTGGAGAAGGTCATACACATCAGGGGATATAGAACATCAATCATTAGTTGAATGGCAATTTAGAAAATATAAAAAGAAAAATTATTTAGTGCAAGGTAAATATCCAATTTTATTTAGTAAAACATTAAATAATGCGGTTGGTGAAGATGATATTAAAGACGGAGATACAAATCCCGTTGAAATTCAGGAATTTACATTACTAAAATTCAAATTTCAAGACTCTTTTATTATTGCAGGAACAATTAGACCAGAAACAATTTATGGGCAAACAAATATGTGGATAGATCCTGATGTAGAGTATATTAAAGCAGATGTTAATGGCGAAAAATGGATTGCTAGCAATGAATTTTTTGAAAAACTTACATTTCAGGACAGAAGCACTATAATTT
>CAYJUR010000133.1:0-3368 GCA_964373405.1 uncultured Methanosarcinales archaeon
GAATGTAATGCATCACCAAACGAACCAAACGAACCTGATAGAAATCCTGTTACGGTTACATTTGGCGGAAATCAAATTCCTCCTGAAACAGCATCAAAAGAAGGTTTAAGCGATGAAACAATATTAATAATTTTATTAATATTAATTATACTTGCTTTAATGTTAGGTATTTATGTGATTAGGAAGATGAGAAAGTAAGAATAAATTTTTCTCTTTTTTAACGTATTTTTTGAATTGATGAATTTATTTAATATTCGTCACAATCCTTACCCTATTGCTTCTTTCATCTGAAGATGCACCAACAAGAAATTTAACATTCGCTTTTTCTGCTGCAAAAATAAGTTCTTTCGAGATTTTACCATCCACAACTATAGAATAAACATTGCTTAATCCTTTTACTGTATCAACAATTACATCCATTGGGATTTGTCCAAGAACATTCTTTTCTTTATCTATAACTATTGCCATACTTTTTCCAGAGACTTCATTTAATTTTGTCTTAAACAAAGTCTCATCAGAATGATTTAAAGAAGCATATAAATTTGATTGTTGCGTTTGTTGAGATGGTTTGTTGGATGATGATTGCTGACCTTCTCTTCTAAAATCTGGTCTTGAATCAGATCTTTGTTGAAATGAATTTGATCTTGGATCAAATCTTTGTTCCTGTCTCTGAAATGGAGGTCTTTCACTTTGAACTGGTCTTGGCATTATTCTTTGTGGTTCAACTCTAGGAATATAAGACCTTTCAATATTACCAACCGAATTTGAAGCCGAATTTGAAGAATAGCTTTGTTCGGGCATAGCAGGCCTTCTTGAAGTAATTTGATTGCAAGAGATTGTATTTCTAATCGCTTTAAACAATTCTTTACTCTCTAACTCAGAAATTCTTTTGTCAACATCCGGCCTCGTAAAACTGTCTGCATCTGCAAACTCGCATATTTTTTTAACAAGAAAATCTTTTCCTTTATTAATAAAAATAATTACTTCGTGCTTTTCTGCAAGTTCTCTCAATGTTTCTGTTTTAGAACAATCTTCGAACGCAACAACATTATTAATTCCTGTTTTTAATAGATTTTTCATGTCATCCAATGATTCCACAAAAATGAGTTGGTCAGATTCTATTACATCAGGACCGCATAAAACTTCTTGTCCCTCTTTTCCGTACTTTTCGACTCTTGACATTCTTACATCATTTACAACGTCATCAATTAATTCTTGAGAAGCTACTGATATAGACATAAATTTTTCAAGAACTTTTTTAGCGTGATCTATAATTTGTCTTATTTTTATGGATTTAATATTTTCAATGTCCTTAACCCTTGCCTCAGCTCTACAAGGACCAATTTTATTAATGGTTTCCATTGAAGCTGCTATAACTACAGTCATTGTTCTGTCCATGTATGAAGGAATTGTTACTAATCCAACTGTATTAGTTCCATCAAACTCAGTTTTAACTTCTATTCTTCCAATCTGATTTGTTTTCTGCAAATTTCTAAGTTCTAATTCTTTACCAAGAACATCTTCCGTTTGACCAAAAACAGCTCCAACTATATCCGATTGAGTTACTCTTCCATAAACCTTAATTTCTATGTTAACTATGTTTTGAACTTCATTATACATAAATTATACCCCACAGCATTAATAAAAATGTTTAGTGTCTATAAACTTCTTCTTCATCTACCTCATGCATTAATTTATTTAGGAGCTTTATAAAGTCTTTCATTTTAAAGTAAAATTCTTCGGATTTAACTAAATCCACCCTTTCCTCTTTCCCATCAATTTCTGTAACTAATGTAACATTCTTTCTAAACTCACTTAAAGATTGTAATACTGGACCTTTGTAAAGTTTTCGCAAATAAAAGTAGAAATCAACATATTCTTGCGTTTCTGGAAAAATCTTCACAAGAGCATCAGTTCTTGTCTTACTTCCATGCAATGTTTTCTTTAATTCATCTCCTTGCAAATGCTCTTCTAGAACAGCAATATTTGCTAAATCAAATGCGTCAATTAATCTATTAATTAAACTTCTTATCACATCAATGGTCCTAGAATACTTTAAACTTACATAAAGGAGATGATCCGCTCTAATCATATCTTTCTGCGCGAGGCGAAAGTTTTCATTAATTTCCATGGTGGGTTTATATGGAGAATGCTACAAAGTTTATAAACATAATGTAAAAAATTGCCTTTTCATAATAACAATTTTGAGTTTGCGCCATATAATGTTTATTATATCAACTTCTTAATATCCAAACAAGAATAGCTACAAAAATTAGCAACACAAAAATTCTAAACCAAAATAATTTATTGTCCATTTTAATAAGTCACCATGCTCCGCATCTAATAAATCACACACTATCTACGAGTGTTATAAAAAAAATCATAAAAATGTTTTGCTCCGCTTGATGGTGACTTATTGTTGTCCATTTCCAAGTCCCGGAATTTTTGTTCTTTTAAAAACATCTTCTACATCATCTTCTGCTCGTTGTGCTTCTTTACTGACTTTGTGATCTTTTAATACTTTCGTACTTTCGACATACATATTTGTTATAACTATAAAACACAGATATATAATAATCGGAGTTAGACCATAAATGTACCAAGGAGTTCCAAATGGTTTTAAGAAAAGTTCAAGCATTAAAAAGACTGTTGCAAATCCAGATATTCTTATCAATTTATAGAAATGTACCTCTTGTTGTAAAGTTCTAAATAAAACTAAAATTATAATTGACGCCAACAATGCATAAATAATATATTTAACAAGATTGAAAAAGAAATATAAAATAAAGAAATAAGGTGACAACAAAATAGTTATTAATATAATATTCGCTTTCAATGTACTTGTATTTTGAAGAACGTTTTGCCAATCTTTAATGTCCATAACAATAGGAGTGATTAAATTAACCTGCATCAAATCCCTTGTGAACAAAATTCCTTTAGCTTTATATGCCTCTGATGGAGGAAGATTTGTATCAATAGTAATAAAACCTATTTTGACTGGCTCTTTCGTAATGACATCCGCATCAAGATTGAATTTTTCAAACTTAGAAAATTCATTATCTAATTGGGATCCAAGTATTTTTAATTGGGGAATATAAAAAAAGGAAGTTATAATTATGACAAACAACAAAAGGAAGAACAAATATTTTAAAATCACTCTTTTCCTCATATAGATTAAATCATGATATCTAGAAGGAACAAGACTCATCCCTAATATTGTGAAAAACCCCTTTAACATAAGAAATGTTAATCTATACTGATTTATAAGTTTAATGATTGGATGGTAAAGTCAACTAAAATGTGTTTATGTGGCGGCTACGCTTCGTTTACAATCAAATTCTCATAAATTACGAGTAGCATAAATAAAA
>CAYJUR010000134.1:0-253 GCA_964373405.1 uncultured Methanosarcinales archaeon
TTATAAACTTTTTTCCACAAATTTATAAATTCTGCATCCAACGAACTAGGCATTTCACCAAATGCTTTGTAATGTTTTTTAGAAATAATCATTACATGACCAGGAGCAATAGAACCCAGAGGAATTACAACAAAAAAATTCTTTGTTTCATGAATAATGCGTTCATCTTCTTTTTTAGCAAATTCGCAAAATACGCATTTGTTCATAGTATTAATTTATTCTATTCATTTATAAACTTTAAGAAACATTTATT
>CAYJUR010000134.1:263-2241 GCA_964373405.1 uncultured Methanosarcinales archaeon
AAACTGGAATGCCATGATGATTTCTGCACTTCTTGAGGCATCAGTAATACTTGAGAATGATAAAGAGGTTTTCAAAAAAAAGGAATATATTGGAATCGCGTCAAACAATGTTGCAGAATATACTGCATTACTTAAAGCATTAACTAAGGCAAAAACTATGACGAAAGGGGAGATTGAATGTTATTCAGATTCACAATTAATGATTATGCAATTGAATGATATCTACAAAATTAATAACACTAATTTAAAAGAACTTCATGATAGAATAAATCTTTTATTGCCTTGGTTCAAAAAAGTCCATTTCAGACATGTTAAGAGAGAAAATGCTTATATACAAATCGCAGACAAATTAGCAAATAAGGCTTTGGATGAACAATAGATATATAAATAACCAGTTATCAATAAAAACCATAATTAGGACATTTTGGGGTCAAAATATGAAAAAAATAATTAGTTTATTGTTAATTTCTATGTTATTGATTGTGTCTTGTCAATCAAATAATAACAATGTAAATGACGCATCTGTTAATTCGGATGATGATGGAAATGATAATGTAGAAGTTGAAGCAGACAATACTGAAAATGCACAGAGTTCTGCTAAATTTAAAACAATAAATGCTGCGATGGCTGTAGGCGTTCCATACAAATGTACATATTCAGACAAAGATTTTGATTCTGAAATAGTTATAAAAGGAGAAAAATTTAAGTCTGAAACAGAAATGAAAGAAGGAACAACTTACACAATATCTGATGGAGAAAAAATATATATTTGGAGTAATCAGCAAAATGATGGAATTGTTTATGATTTGGATGAAATGAAAAAAATGGGCGAAACAAAAACATATGCTGGTGCTGAACAAGGACCAACTGATATCGAAAGAGAATATGATATCGATTGCTATACTACAACTGCACCAAATTCAATGTTTGTGCCACCATCAGACATAAATTTTCAAGATATGTCTCAGTTGTTGAAGAATATGCAGAAAGATGGCAATCAGAAATCAAGCCAAGAATAATCAAAATACTGTATGTTTTATTCCCAGACGAAATTCATACAAAGCCATATAGAGATTGATTTCATAAAAAATATTAAATTCAAAATTTATATTTCTTTTTAACATCATTATTTGATGTGGTCTTTACTTCCTATTATAAATTAATTAATGATTGTAAGATTGCGTCTTGGAATGAATGAAAACAGAAAACATGTTTTAAGTTTTAAAATTGACTTCATAAAACTCATCTTCTTTTCCTAGAAACATTTTTTCTTTTAACATTTACTTTTTTATTCACTTTTTTTTTCATTTTAATTCTACTACTTTCTTTCTTTCTCACATTCCCACTTTTTCTCTTTATCACTTTCCTTCTCAAATTCGAAACAACTTTTTTCTCAACATCATTTGACTCATTCAACAAACGATTTATGTCAGAATCTAATTTGTGCAACCTATTCAACATCATATCAAGTTCTCCTATTTCACTATCAGCAGTTCTCTTTAAACGAACCGCTTCTTGATTTGATGGCATTTTCAAAACAGGCAAATTTGGAACAACCATAGGCAATGTTTTCCTTTCAATTGGTAATTGTATTTTGGGTTTTGTGAACAAACCAAACAAACCACCACTTTGCTTAGGTGCCTGTCTTTGAACAGACACAGATTTTGACTGGGATTTCATACTCTTCATTTCTTCAATCCTTTTCTTCTGTCTTGCAATAAATTCAGTCCTTAATTTGTTTCTTTCAGTCTCTAACCTTCTTTCTTCTTGAACTTTATTTTTTTGCATCTCAAACTCTTGCATCATTTTCTTTTTTTCTTCTTCATTTAATCTATTCTTAGAAGCATCTTCAATATCTTTCTTAAAATTACCTAATAATAAAGAGGGTTTTGGTGAAGGATTTTTCTTGTCCAACTCTTTTTCAAACGCATTTTTCTTCACATACGACATAATCTCAGACTTTTGCATTTCATTTAAT
>CAYJUR010000134.1:2251-3361 GCA_964373405.1 uncultured Methanosarcinales archaeon
TTCTTCTTCCTTCTTAGAAAATGGAAGTCTAAATCCCATCACAACCGGTATAGCCATTCTATTATTTTCTGAGAATTCTTGGTTTATAAATTTATCTGTTTGACTACCGCAAAGAATTTAAATTGAATTGCAACTAGTCACTAAAAACTGAATGGAGAGTTTTGAGAATCTTTAAAAGAGTGGTTTTCAAAGCGTAAAAAAAACTGGAGGTATGATAGAATGAGAAAAATTTGTGTAATTAATCAAAAAGGTGGTGTTGGAAAAACAACGACAGCGGTGAGTCTCGCTACGGGACTTGCAAGAAAAAATAGAAGAGTTCTTTTGTTGGATTTGGATCCACAAGGAAATTTAGGCATATGTTTGGGTAGGAAAAGTGCAAAAACAATGGCAGATGTGCTAGTTCAGCATTTAGATCCTATAGTAGTTGCAGAAAAAGTCGAAAAAAATTTGAGCTTTATTTGTTCAGATGACAAACTTGCAGAAGCAGAACAGGTTTTGATGGGAAAACCTAACAGGGAAAAAATTCTGGCAAGAACTTTTGAAGATATAGGGGATGAACAATTTGATTTTATTATTTTGGATTGTCCGCCATCACTTTCATTAATAAACCAAAATGCATTGCTATTTGCAGACGAAGCTTTAATTCCGAGTGCAACAGAAGCTTTATCATTTGTTGGTCTGAAAAAAATGATTGATGTAATTGATCAGAGCAATACAACTTTCAACCACGACTTGATGGTTGCTGGAATTCTGCCAACAATGTATGACAGACGAAACAAAATTTGCATTGAAATATTAGGTAAAATGGAGCAGGAATTTAACGGAATGACTTTAGAACCCATAAGAGTAAATTCTAAATTGATTGAATCTCCAGGTGCGTCAAAGACAATCTTTGATTATGCAAACTCCTCAAGAGGAGCTCAAGACTACAGAAAATTGGTAGAATTTGTGCTAAGGAATGAGTAATTTTTTATTTTTTCTTAAGCTTTACATGCTTTTAGGTATTGCGGTTCTCGGATGCCAGCCAGAATTAATGACAAAGTTAAAGGAAATTCGAGTGATTGATATAAAGGAAGAAATAATAGGATAAAGTCAACTTCGTTGTGGTGG
>CAYJUR010000135.1:0-3326 GCA_964373405.1 uncultured Methanosarcinales archaeon
ACAGGAATAATGCTCAAGTCTCCCCGCGCCTCTCACGTTCTCCTACTATGGTCGGCACTAGGTTCTGCCTAGAGGAACTACAACAAACCTTTATAAATAACTATTGTTTAGTTACTAAAAAAGAAAGCTTTAAATATGACCTTTATTTATAATCTCTTTATGAATTCTGAAACAAGAAAAAATGTTCAAAGTGTTGCTCTCGTTGCAGCGGCATATGTTGGTTTATGGACAGTTGGTTTAGGTATTGCTGAGATTATTGAACGATTACAAAAAGCAGATTCTTCAGTATCCAAAAAAGAAAAATCTGAATTAACTATTGAACAAAAAATTGCACTTGCTATGAAAATAGCAAAAGGTGAAGATGGAGAATTTTCAGAACTAGAAAAGGGCGAGTTTGCTAGTTTCTTTGGACACCCTAGACCTGCCGATGGAACCTATCCACATAATATGAAGATTGAATCTGTAGTGTTTATTAACAAAAGAGGTTCTATCTATGGAATCAGAATTTCCGACGATAATGCTTATACCCCAATTGAGAAACCTGAAATTAATCGTTATTTAGATGCACATAAAAATCCTAATTAATCCTTCCTTTTTTCTTGGCGCGCGTGGGAACTCGACTCGTTACTCTCGTCGCACATTCGTGGAATTTAATAGGAATTAGGCGTAATTCAGTTTCAGACAAATTATATAAACTTCAGAATGTTATCAAACAATATGGTCACTAAAATACAAGAATTATATCAATGCGATGAATGTAAATTGGTATATAAAGATATTTCTTGGGCTAAAAAATGTGAAGCTTGGTGTAAGAAAACTAATTCTTGTAACTTAAAAATCACTAAACATTCTACTAAAGCCTGAAATCGAACTCTTCGCCGAATGTTGCACTAATTATCAGTCTCCACTACGCTCCGACGAATATAACAGACATTAAATTCAATTTTACCAAGTTTGTAGAAAGTCACCATCAAGCTTAGCATAATTTTTTATAGATTTTATTTATTGTACTCATTCTTTATGCTTATTTTATTCAACGCAGAGCATGGTGACTTTCTACTTACTTTACCAAGACACCTTTAAATACAACCTCCATAAAAGTCTTTTATGAGAAAGGGACTTGTCGCACTAATAACTGCACTTGCTTTGGCAGGTTGTGATACGACTTCTGAGAAGCCAAAAATAATTAATAATATTACAAACAATTATTATACTATGCCTCAATCAACAACACCATACCAACCAGATATACAAATACCAACTCCTCAACCAATAGTCACAGCAACTCTGGAACCTCTTCGACCTTCACCATATCAATCAGAATTAGCAAGATATATTCAATGTGCCGCACAAATGATTGGTGAAAACGCTGGTTCAGATTATCAAACTATAAATGGATATCTAGAAAATAGATTCCATCTAAATTTGAACAATTTCCAAAATACAGAATCATTGTTTAACAAATTAAGAAATAACGTTAATAATGATAATGCTGGTTTACTTTTTGCATTTCAAATTTGTACAGGATATGAACATGGAGAATACAACAAAGCATATTATGAGAATCAATTAAGAATTTGGCAATCCACAAGAAATAATACTTTTGTTCAACAACAACTACCAAGTTCTTCAAGATTAGTAGGATACGGCAACAGAACAGAAGCTGATGTGGAAAGAGAAAAAGAATTTTTCAGACGAAGAAATGCATTTAGTCAATATCAGTTAGAAAGAGATTATTTTATTTATGAACAACAAAGAGAAAGAGATTTTTTTAGAGATCAACAATCAAGAACATTTCGAAGATTTGGTGAATGATAAACCAATAAAAATATAAATCAATATTAATTCTATTGTTACATGAAAAAAACTTTATGCACTTTAGTTTTATTTCTTTCCGGATGTGGTACTATAAGTGTACCGAGTGAAGATTATGAACGATACGATACAAACAAACCTTTAAAAGAGCCCGAGAAACTTACATTTAATAGAATTGAAGAGGATGGAGGAATTAGTTTTAAAGATGAAAAGTGATATTATCATAAATATCCTACTAGCCTAGTATTATGTACAAATTCTGATGCATACGAAATTTTTCAAAGTAGATTAAATCATAAATTTTACAGAATAGATATAAACATAATTGATAATAATGTACCAGACTTTATGGATAATTTAGTTGAACCATACTTAAGAGAACATCCTTTGCCACGCAATATCGATCAAAACGTTTTAGATATTGCATAAATTGTATATAGAGCAGCATATTATATATTTGATGAACCTGAAAACAACATAAACGAAATTAGAAATTATATAATTAGAACATTCTATGTAGATTTATTAGATTGCAAAAATATAGACGAACTTTACTCAAAAATAGAAAAAGACAAAAAAACTACAAAAAGAGTTGCTTTCACATTAGCGCTTCAAATTGTCAGAAACATAGAGCCAGAAAAAAATCAGGCAGAATTAACTAAATTGGGATATTAGAATCTTTCTAAAAGTGAAAAGTGTTGGAAAGATTACAAATTTTTTAGAAACTTTACAAAAAACACTCTAAAATTAGAAATATTACAATCCAATTGGAATGTCTTCCAACAGAATTAGAAACATTCCAAAAATTTCATGCCACCATTTATTAATAAGTTATACTTTACAATAATTATGGAAAATTATGTATCTGCTTTATCACAATCAATTATGACATTTTCGACGGTTTTTATTACTATATTTACTCTAGTTTACTATATAAGACAAATTTTTAATATCACTCCAGAAGCAATAATTTTATTAATATGTGTCTACTTACTAGGATTAACTTTGACAATCATAATAACAAGTAGCAGACTAAAATGGGAAAAAAAGAGAATACAGTGGAATATACAAAAATGACGATTAAAGAAAGTTGGGCAATATACCCATTGATAGCATTAATCCTGTTTTTAGTCTATTTCTTACTAAGATTATAAATAAGTCAATACTCACTCAATTTCTTATCTTTAATATACATAACCACAGAAGTATTCCCCCCATCCCCTCCACCTGTAACCGAACTTTTAATAAATTTCTGTTTTTCCAATTTATCTAATTTCCGCTTAAATGTTTTATAGCTCATTTCTGAAAAAGCGTTCTCATACATTTTATGCAAATCCCCAACCTTAGAACTATTGTTATTTTTAACCAACTCTAAAATATCTCTTTCAACTTCTTCAATCAATTCCATATTTTTGCTCGAGAAAGATTCCATTTTCCCAATAGCATAATTAACTTCTTCTTCACTCACATCACGCATAGATTTTGTTTCAGACAAATTTGCGGATTCTTTT
>CAYJUR010000136.1:0-3277 GCA_964373405.1 uncultured Methanosarcinales archaeon
TGCCCTTAAATTAAAAATTTACTTTTCTAACTAAAAGACGGGCAACTTTGTCGCTCCGCTCCAACCTTTCGCTAACGCTCAAAGGAGTATAACAATGATTATACACAATTCCTCACAATTTTATAATATTTTTTAGAATTAATTTTGGTTCGGAACTGCTCGCTATCGCTCGGTCTACGACTGTATAACACAAATTAAATCCAATAATTTTGACTGGCTCACTTATTTATAACCCACCCGGTTTTGAAGGGCACTTATCTTCTGGAGTATACTATATATTTTTAAAGTTCTAATCAATTTTTATTCTTATGAAAAGAATAGAGTTGGAAAGAGCAATTCAGGAACAATCAGATAGAATTGCAAAATCCCAAATCATTCCAAAATGTCGAGATATTGCTCAACAGCTTGGAGAAGGTGGAAGCACCTCTCAAGAATGGGCAAATGCTCGTTATAAATTTTCTGATGATTTGATTAATATTGATTATGAAGTTTATGCAATGGGAGATCAACAGTTGAGAGTTGCTTCTAAAAATGAAAAAGTCTTTGAAGCTGTTGAGAGAATAAATACGCCCCCAGAAGATCCTAATCCTATAATCGACATTGATAGAAGAAGATTTGAGATTTTGTCATATAAACCGGGAAAATGGGAGCAAAGAGTTGAAACTCTTTATCATAAAATGACTACTGATGTTCCTGAAAAAGAATTAGCTGATGCTCAACAAAGACTAGGAATTGCTCTTTCTCGATAAGTGCCCTTTTTTTGTTCCCACCCTTAAAAATTGGTTCGCCAGTCAAAATTACTCCTTCGAAAAATCAAAGATTTTTCTCGGGCACGTTGCACTCTCCTCACTTCGTTCGTCGACGGATTTAACAGGCATTATGCTCAATCGTCGTGTAGAAATATATTTGGGGTTGTCGCCTTAGTGCTTCGCACAGATAGTCAAAACTTTCAGTTTTGAAATTTATTATTGCGGATGAAGCGTTCTATAAGCTACTGTATCCAAGATATCATTTGACTGCAACAAAAATCCCACGAAACGCTCAAATCCTATTCCATATCCTCCCCTTAACAGAGGTTTCTCTTGAGTGAATACATCAAAGTAATCTGTAAATGGAATTACTGGATCTTGTCCTCTTTCTTTTAAATATTCTCCAATCCTTGACTCTCTTAGATGTTGTTTAATTATTTCTCCATCTTCTTCTCTTACTGCTCCACCAGTTGTTTCTCCAAGTCTAGGTGTCAGCAAATCTACACTGTAAACTCTTTGTCCATCAGGAGTTCTTTTCATATTAAAGAATTTGATAGCAGTTGGATGATGGGTTACAAAAGTTGGTGTGTTACTATAGTGCCCCAATATTGCTCTTTCTTCTAATACTCCTAAATCGTCTCCAAATTTATATTGTTTTCCATCTTTGTTTAATAATTCTAATGCTTCATCATAAGTGATTATTTCAAATCTTGATGGAATAACTCTTCTTAAATAATCAACATCTCCGCCTAATCTTTTTATGTCTTGAGAACATTGTTCAACTACTCTCTGACTTGCATACTTAATCACTTCTGCTTGTTCTTCAATAATCCCATCTAATGCTTTATCAGGAGTTAAACCCTCATATGGTCTTTCAGGTTCTACAAGCGTAAATTCAGATAATCTTCTTCCCTCTGCTTCAGGATCATCGTAGTTTTCCTCTCTAAAACTATTATTTACTGTGAAAACTCCTCTTTTCAATCCAATTACTAACTTTTCTAATTGAATTTGTGCACTTTGAGAGAGATGAGCTTCTCTTCCATAGTAGTTTAATTTAAATGAAGCGTGAGGATTTTCGCATGAACCGGCAATATTTACTAATGTTGAGGTTGTAACTTCTACATAGCCCCTATATTCTAATGCCTCGCGCAATCCTTTTAATGCTGTTGAACGTACATTTACAAGAGCATTGAATTTCTCTTTACTAAAATCTCCAAGTCCTGTTCTTATTACATCTTGTTTCTTTTCCTTTTTTACCACTCTAAAAAGAATAAATCTTTACTATAAAAGTTTATTCAGAAAAATATACTTAAAATAGGGAAAGCTTTATAAATAATTACTTATTATATGGAATAATGGAACTAGCAAAGGGAGAAAAGGTTAAGCTTGACTTAAAAGATAAAAAAATTGTAGAGCAATTGCAAAAAAACTGTCGCCAAACAATTGCAGAAATAGCCAAAGCTACAAAGCTACCCCGAGATGTTGTTGTTTACAGAATAAAAAAATTAGAAGAAAACAAAGTTATTAGAGCTCATCACACAATGCTTAATCCAAGTAAAATGGGCTACCCCCTTTATTCATATGTGTTTTTTTCAAGTTATAATCTTAAGCCAGAAGAAGAGACAAAGTTTATTAATTATTTGAAGTCTCAAAATCAGATTATTTATGTTGCTAAAAACTCTGGTGAATATGATTTTACTATTGGAGTATGTGCAAAAGATTATCTAGATTTTGATGAAATAATTAGAAATATTAGACAAAGATTCACTGATGTAATAAAGGAAATAAAGATCACTCCCGTAATTCAAGAATATAAGTATGATTATATGGCTGATTTAATATAAATCTTTTTTTTAGAAAAAACACATAACAGGACTTAATCTTAATTAAAGCGAACTCTGATACCCCGACCACCCACCCCTTAAATACAAGAATGTCACCTAATATTTACTAGAAAAAACTTCGTTTATCCGAACAACGAACGATACGGAAATTTCTTGAACTTCTTTTAACATAGGATAAACAATATATTTTAATCCATATTAATCAATTCTCCAGTAGAATAAACCTGGATTGTACTTTGCTTTTCTTTCAGATCTCTATCATTGCTCCATAAACCACATCTTAATTTCAAAGCGAGTGCTAAATAAGGAACATCTTTCTGGTCTGGAGAAATCTTTTCTGCTTTTTCAATGAAAGATTCAATTTCTTCTTTTGGAATCAATACAACATTTCGCTCAAACAAATCAAATAGTTCGTTAAAATTTTCCCCATTCCTTTTGGTTTTCCTTTTCAGATAATCCTTATATTTTTTAAATTCCACAAAAATAAACTCAGGAGCGTAGAGTTTATGCTTAAACAAAATATCAGAAGTCCCACTTTCTTTAAGTAATGCTGCGAAAAGAATATTTGAATCTATGACTAAATCCATTATTAAGCCTTTTTGTATCTTTTAGCCAGATTTTTATTTAACTCTCTTCCTAATCTTAATGCATCTTCTTCTGTCAAAGTGCTGTCAGACTTGAATT
>CAYJUR010000137.1:0-3257 GCA_964373405.1 uncultured Methanosarcinales archaeon
CATGGGTTATGAAACAAAATCTTCTGGTGATACGAGTGATGGTTCGGCGTCAATTACTTTAACTCCACTGGAAATAAATGATGATACATTAGTTATGCAAATTGAAATGAATACTCATTCAGTTGATTTAAGTAAATTTGATTTGAAAGAAATTACTATTTTAGAGTATGATGGTAATAAAATAAATCCAATAGAAGGTCCATCTCTCTCAGGGCATCATTCTTCTGGAAATTTGGTTTTCAACACAGATAAAAAACTAAAAGAATATAAAGTAACAATACAAGGTATTCCTAGTATAGAGACAAGAGTCTTTGAATGGAGGTGAAAAAATGAAACAAAACTTAGGAAAAACGGACAGGATATTGAGATTTGCTTTAGCTTTTTGGTGGCTTGGTCCTTGGGCTCCTAGTTACAATATATTATTTGTAGACTGGCTCATATTTATTATAGGATGGATTGCACTTGTTGAAAGCTTTTATGGCTGGTGCGGGCTTCATACATTTTTCAATATAAATAATAAAGATTAGTGACAAAGTGAATGAATATAGGCGATGTAGTTAAATAAAAACAATAGTTGTAGTGTTGAGGGGAAAGAAAATGAAAAAAATGTTTAACACTTTTTTATTGATTTTTTCTTTATTGATACTATCTTTATCAGTTTTTGCAATGGAAGATCTTACTGAGGCAAAACAATTAATAGATAGTAAAATCGCATGCGACCAATTAAGTGATGAACAATTAGAAACTATAGGCGACTATTATATGGAACAAATGCATCCTGAAGAAGCTCACGAAAGAATGGATGAAATGATGGGTGGAGAAGGTTCAGAAAGTCTAAAATTGGTTCACATAAATATGGCAAAATCTATTTATTGTGGAGAAAAAGTTAATGGAATGATGAATGGCGGTATGATGAGTAATAATATGATGGGTAGTGGTATAATGGGTAATGATAATGAGGGAGGTATGAATATGATGGGTTACGGAAGTGGGTATGGTATGATGGGTTCTAGTTATTTTGGGTGGACTTTATGGAGTTTAGTATATATAGCAATTGCAGCATTCATATTTGGAATAGTTTTTTGGTGGACGCACAATTTAATGCATAATAAGAAAAAGAAATAACTAGGTTTCATTTGATGAATAATTTTGCTAAAGAGGAGTATAATACGCTATCAAGTATTTATGACTCTAAATGGAGTGGGTATTTAGAATCAACGCATAAAGTGGCTATGGATTTGATAAATCCAAAAAGAGGTGATTCTATATTAGATGTTAGTGGTGGAACTGGATTATTAGCAGAAAAAATATTAAGTAAAAATGTTCCTAATGTTAAAATTTCAATATTAGATGTCTCTGGGGAAATGTTGTCAATTGCAAAAAAGCGATTGATAGGAAGGAATGTAAAAATAATTAAAGGTGATGCTCATTCACTGCCATTTAAAAATAATTCTTTTTCACAGATTGTTTGTGTAAGTGCATTTCATTATTATAAATATCCTCATAAAATAATAAATGAATTCAAACGGGTTCTAAATAAAAATGGATATGTAATATTAGTTGACTGGTGCAATGATTCATTTTATTTTAAGATATTTAATATTTTTATGAGGACCTTTAGCAAATCATATATTAAAGCGTATACATCAAAAGAAATAAAACAATTATTTATTAGTAATGTTTTTAAAGTGGAGAAATTTGTTGTATGGAATTATAAATTATGGTCTTTAATGGGATTTAAGTTTGTTAGGGGCTAAAAATGAAGTTGAGAAAAATTAAAGATTGGTTTGGAACAATTTTGACATCATTATTATTACTTTTTTTGCTAGGGCTAATCTTTGTTCCTTTATATAACATAATTTTTTATGTGAATTTTCTTTTTGATTTGTTTTGAAGCCCATTTAATAAGAGGAACTAAAGATTCGTACAACTTTTTCCCTTGTCCTGTCAAAGAGTATTCGACTCTTGGAGGTTTTTCTGCATATGCTTTTCGAGTTATAAGATTCTTTTTTTCAAGATCACTAAGTCTTGTGGACAGTGTTTTTGGACTAATCCCTCTAACTCTCGAGTAAATATGGTTAAATCTTAAATTATTTAAGTTGCCTATAGTTATTAAAACGGATATGGTCCATTTTTTGCTTAAGATGGAGGCAACTTCTTCTAGTGGTCTTGGGCAATAACCTTTTCCTATCATTCCACAACTCTTTTCCTTCTCTTTCATTTGAAATTTTTTTATACTTTCCATTTTGAAACTTACTTATTTAAATACTTCATAAAGTATAGTAATAGAAATATATAAATCTTTGGAGGTGAAAATATGATAATAAAGAGAGGTATTTTTTATGAATGCGCTACTTGTAAGTCTGAGTTAGTAGCAACTAAGAGCCCAAAACGCTGTCCTGTTGGAGATTGTGCTTTAAGTTGTTGTGGGCAGAAAATGAATAAAGTAAAAAAATAATTCAATAATTGCTGATTTAATAATTGATGTCTAGCACTTTCGGGATAACAGAACAAAAACGAACTAGCATAATATTTATATAGTGACTAAACTTTACAAGTTATATACAATTTTGGAGTGTAAGTTATGAAAAAGTCAATTTGTATTGCAATTTTGCTGATTTTTGGATTAATTTTAGCTGGATGTGTTCAAAAGTCAACGGATATAGAATCCGCTAAAATTGATGTGCCTCTCACAGGCGAGACAAAAGAATTCAATATTGAAGCGTTTCAGTTTAGCTTTGAGCCATCTGTTGTCGAAGTTAACTTGGGTGATAAAGTTAAGATTACTGCAACAAGCAGAGACGTTCCGCATGGTTTGACTATTGATGAGTACGGAGTTAATTTATACCTTGATGGTCTTAGGTCAAAGACTGCTGAATTTATTGCAGACAAGAGAGGAGAGTTTAAATTCTATTGCTCAGTTCCTTGTGGGAAAGGGCATAGTTCTATGAGAGGAAAGTTTATCGTAAGGTAATTTTAAAAATGAAAAATATAGTGCTGTGTGAAACGAATGAACAATAGAGGACTTTGAATAACCCCTATTTTCAAGTGAATTCAAAGTACTCTTCTGAGGGGTTTGACTAATTTCGGAAGGATATTCAAAACCCTCAATATAAAATGTGATGAATGTGATAAAGACTTTTTTTTCTAAGGATATATCACTATTATCCCTGCTTTTCTCTATCTTAAATTTTAATGTATATCTGCAAAGTTTGTTATAGAATTTAATTGTTCTTGTAAGTCCCCATTACCATCTG
>CAYJUR010000138.1:0-3243 GCA_964373405.1 uncultured Methanosarcinales archaeon
TTGGCTGTTTTCCTGAGGATACAAATTTCTTGATATGATGTAGATAATTATCTATCGTCTTTTGTGAATAACCTTTGAGCTTGCACTCTTGAATGACAATTGATTCTATTTCTGTTTTGTTAATGGACAATTCATTCATTAGTAGATTGAAAAAACTACAAATATATAAAATTACGCATTTTATGGCATAATCCAGTATTAAGCGTAATAATACTACGCTTAATACATGTTAGTTACAATTAAATTTAAGTTTCCTCAGGATAAATACGGGAATTCTCTCTAATTTTAGAAGGGGCAAGAAAACAAAAAGTTTATTAACTAGTATATCCAATTCATTTATATGTCGCATAAAATTAAAAAAAAGAGTTTTTTATTAGTAACTATTTTTAGTTTATTATTTCTCGCATCAGTTGTAATGGCAGAAGTATCATCAACTGATAAAACTGAAATTCAAAATCAAATAACAATGATAACCAATTCTATCAATAATAATGAGATTAGTTCAATTTTAAATGTTGTTTCGCCTAATGCAAGACCTGATTTGAAAAATGAGATTGAAAATAATCTTGCCGGTCAAATGGTTCAATTCCAACAAAGTGTTAGTTCTTATGAAGATTTAGGAAATAACCAAGTTAAAGTAAAAGGTAGATATTCTGCTGCAGGCCCTGGATGGAATGTTAATGGCATGTCTAACTTTTATGTTTTTGAGAAATCTGGAGATTCTTGGTTGCTTGTTGACACAGATTTTCACCAAAAGATGGGTGTAGGTTATGTGTTTAAATTTATTGGAAAAATATTTCTGATAATTCTGCCCTTTGTTATCATTTTTGGTGCATTCTGGTTGTGGATGTTAATTGATTGTATCAAAAGGCAATTTAAAGATAAAACAATGTGGATATTGCTGATTATATTTTTTAGTTTTATTGGAGCAATTTTATATTTCTTCATGATGAGGAAAAAATTAATTCAACAAGAGAAAATGCAAGGAGGAAATATAAATGCCCGATAATTTCAAAAAACAATCATGGATATCTGTCTTGTTCCTTTCTCTAATTACATTTGGGATATATATTCCCTTCTGGTATAAAAAAATTAAGCAAGTTACTGATACATTTCCTCAGGACAAAAAACTTAACAGTGCATCCATAATAATTCTGATAATCATTTCTTTTATAATTCCAATTTTTAGCATAAATATCACAACAACAGTAAATGGAGTTGAAAATGTTTTCTCTACAAATTTTTATGGAATCGGAACTATATTGAATATTCTTAGACTATTGCTTATAATCTTCTTGTCATTTACCTTAAGGAGTATACTACAGAACCAATATAGTAGTGAATTGAATGCAATATTGACCTTTTTCTTAGGACCTATATTTCTTCAGCATAAAATCAATTCATTAATTGAAAAAAATCCTACGCCGTAGTCATTTAGTCAACAACCAAAACAAAACAGCCCCTCAGGAAGAGTCCAACAACTAATTAATTATATTAGATCAAATGAAGCTCAAGGATATAATCCTCAACAACTTCGGAATGCACTTCTCAAACAAGGTTATCCTCAGAATGAAGTAGACGAAGCTATCAGACTAGCAAATCAATAGACAGACTTGTTTTCTTGCCCTAGATATTTTTCCTTGAAGGCTCACTTTGTTCGCTGGATTGGAGAGAATTCCCTAAAATATAGTCTCCCTTTGGTCGGATTGATTGGAAACTTAAATTTAACTTTGCGGACGCAATTTTCCCCCACTGCATAGGGGAAAAGTAACTAACAGGAATTTAACGAGAAATTCGGTCGCTGACGCTAAAATGCCAAGCATTTTCCCGAATTTCTCCAAATTTTTTCTCATCTCTCAAAATCCTCACAACTCTGAAAAATGTGGGTTGCCTCATTTTTCGAGGCTCGGATTTTGGAGGAGAAAAAACATCGTTAAATTCCGATGTTAGGCGTAATTGCTCGGCAGCACTCCCACCCTTAAGTTAGGGGGCGCACAAATGAAATATTTTATAAACATCCACAATCTAAGTTATAGAAAGAGGCAAATATTATGGGATATCCAAATTTTCAAAATAAGCATTTAGAACAGGCACTTTTCAATCCGCAGGATTATGTTAATTGGAAAAATTATTTGAAAAAAGATTATAAAAAAGCTCCCAAAAAATATATCCTCATTTATTATCCAAAAATTCTTAATTATTTTAAAAGAAAATACAAACCAAAAAGAATCAAACTTTACCGACTAATTACAGTTTACCAGTATAAAGATGTGGGTGTGGTTTGTATGACGGGAATTGGTTCGCCTCATGCCACGACTGTAATTGAAGAATTAATCGCTTTGGGCGGTAAAGAATTTTTGAATATAGGTTCTGCTGGTGGATTGAAAGATTTTGGTATTTTCTTATGTGAAAAAGCAATTAGAGATGAGGGAACAAGTCATCATTATATTCGACATGAAAAATTTGCATATCCAGATAAAGAACTTACAAATAGATTAGAAAAATATTTGCTTAAAAATAATGTTTCATTTAAAAAATCAACATCATGGACTATTGATGCCCCGTATAGAGAAACAAAAGCAGAAATACAAAAATACAAAAAACAGAATGTTGCAACCGTCGAAATGGAATCATCTGCTCTATTTACTGTTGCACAAATAAGAAAAGTAAAAATCGCTTCTGTTTTTGTCGTTTCTGATATTCTTGGAGATGATAAATGGGATCCTCAATTTGATGCAAAGCACGTTAATCAGAAACTTTATCAGATTTTTGATGTTGCTTTAGGATGTTTATTAAAAAAGTAGTGCTCCCCCTAATTTTATTCCCACCCAAACGTGCTGCCTCGCAACTCAAAATTTCTGCGAAATTTTGCCACGCCCTGCGGGCTTTCACTTCGCTCAGGACGCCTAACAGCGATTAAGAGGAAAATCCTTGCAGGATTTTGCCCAAATTTTTGCTTCGCAAAAACTTCGCTTAATCGCATACGTTATACGCAATTTTTGCGAACGCCTAAAAATAGAATTGGATGGGTGCTATCTCATTAAGACGAGAAGTTTATCTTCTGCTAAATCTTTAGTTGATGGAATATCAGGTGTATCTGTATCAAAATCATGAAACACTTCTTCACCATTTAGCAAACCGCTTATGCCACCTGATCTTGGTGCAGGTTGAAAATTGGCAGTTCCTCCTTGTGTTAAATCTTCTAACAATAAAAATAAATTATTCTCTCTTCTTTTTTCTTTG
>CAYJUR010000139.1:0-3202 GCA_964373405.1 uncultured Methanosarcinales archaeon
CTAATTCTATGTGCAAGCTAAAATCATCAGTAGCAGGAGGTGGGAATCCATACATCCCATAAAAGTTGAAAATTGTTCCTAACTTGTCATTCTTTATATAATTAAGCACCAAATCGTGTTGAGGATGAAATCTAAACGAAAAACCTTCTAAAAGTCGAACTTTGTTTTTTTTACATGATTCCACCATACGTTTTGCAGATTCGAATGAAACTGTAGAAGATTTCTCACATAAGACATGTTTTCCTGCTTCTGCAGCTTTAATCACAAATTCTTCATGTAAACCTATAGGAAGAGAAATATACACTGCGTCTGCCTTGCTGTTTAAGACATCGTCATAATTACCAAAAAATTCACAATTATTTTGCTTTGCCCAAATTCGTGCCTTTTCCTCTGAACGACTGCCAATAATCTCTAAAGAAGCAATTTCTAACGAATTTACTGCAGGAAAAAAATATTTTTGAGCAACTCTTGAACAACCAATAACTCCAAATTTTATTTTGTTTTTAGAATTATTCAATTATGTTCTTTTGTGGTTTGTAATATTCTGAATTAGGATCACCATGATCCCCTTTTCCCATTCCTAAATTCTCATGAACTATTGGATGTTTGCAGTCATCCCATTTTTTTGTTAACATAGCGATTGCGATACAATCAGAAATTGCTACAAAAACATGGCGTGTTCCTTTAGGGGTAAAAGTACACTGACCGCTACTTAAGTAAATAAATTCTTCTTCTGCATCAGGAGAATCTCTTGTTACCAGCACCCCCTTTCCAGAGGTAAGCAAAAAATACTCATCAAATTCGGGATGATAATGATTACCTCTAACTTTTCCTGCTTTTATGATATTGAAATTAAATTCAACAATTGGATCTTTTGGAATAAAGGTAAAAATTCCACCTCTCCCATCACGTACTGTATCGAGATTGCAAGTCGGAGTTAATTTTTCTATTTTCATAAGTGGTTTTTATTAGATTCCAATTTATCCTTTACACTTTGATTTAGCACGATATATTATAGACCTGACGATCATCATACTTATTTACTCACAATTTTAAATTCAGGTAAAGGCACAATAAATTTACCACCGTTATCAAGAAATTGTTTTTCTCGTAGTTTAAAATATTCTACAAGATGCCATGGTAAAACAAGAAAATAATCTGGTTTTTCAAGTCTGGCTTGTTCTTCAGATATTATTGGAATCTCAGTTCCGATGGTTTTTTTACCATGTTTGATAGGATCTCTATCAGCTGCTTTTTTTATCAAAGTATGATTTAGATTACAAAACTGTAAAAGAGTATTACCTTTTGTTGATGCCCCATAAGCATAAACCGCTTTGCTTTGCATTGTTTCTGTTTTGATAAAAGTGCATAGTTTTTCTTTTATATCAAGCACTCTTGTGGCAAAATCTTCATATGTTTTCTTATTATCGAGCCCAAATTTTTTTTCCTCATCTTCCAATTTAGATACGGACGATGAGATAGATATTGAATGATTATTTCTATGTTTTACATAGACTCGAAAACTACCACCATAAACTTCATTTAATTCTACATTAAAAATATCGAGATTATGCTTTTCTAGTAATTTTTTTAATGATTTAAAAGAGTAATATTCTAAATGTTCATGTCCAATGTTATCAAATGCATTTAATCTTAACATTGGAATCAAATGAGCCATTTGAATAATCCATATTCCTTCATGATCTAAACATCTTACAACATCTTTTACAAAAGAATTAGGATCTTCTAAATCATAAAACATAGCAATACTTGTAATTATTTTACACTTCAAACCATCATAGTATTTTTTAAATTTCTCGAAACTAAAAAAATCATTAATGATATGATCCGTACCTACCATAGCTTCCTTAATAAGATTAATTGCAGGCTCAAATCCAATCAATTTAGCTTTAGTTTTATAGGATCTAAGTAAAGTTCCATCATTACATCCAATATCTAACACTATGTCATCTGGAGATAGTTTAATGAAACTTTCAGCTTTTTGAGTTATATCTCTTAATGCATCTCTCATAGTTTCATTTAGACCTGATCTAAACCAATATTGTTTATATAACAATTCTCTTGAAACTGTGTGTTTTAATTGTAATAATCCACAACCATGTGCAGTGGATTCGCACAGAACTAATTCAAGTGGAATCCTCTCTTCTTCTCTATAATCATAACCATTATCTACAAAATTTGAAACATATTGTTCACCTAAAGAGAGAATCGGAACTAATTCTCTCGAACCACACGCTCTACATGTAGTTCTTACTGATGATAAATATTTTCTGGTCATTTAATTATTAGAATAAATCTCTATAATTAGTAATTATTTGTACCACTTTTTTGTTACATCAATTTGGCTCGTTTTTTATTTGTTATTGAATTCGTATTCTCATCACTCCCTCTAGTGATAAGTTTAGCTTCATCTGGATACAAAGGAGCATCCCAAGGAAACGTTTTTCCTTCTACAAACATCTTCCATCTTTTCATATCTTCATTTACCATCAACTTAACTAGTTGTTCAAATTTTATTTTAGGTTTCCACCCTAATTTTCTCCTAGCTTTTTTATTATTACCACACAAATATTCCACGTCAAAGGGTCTAAAAAACCTCTTGTCAGTTTTTACATGTTTTTTCCAATCCAAACCTACTAATTCAAAAGCTAATTTTACAAAGTCTAAAACACTATGCGCTTCTCCTGTGCTAATCACAAAATCTTCTGGTTTGTCTTGTTGAAGCATAAGATGAACAGATTTTATATATTCTGCTGCATACCCCCAATCTCGTTTTGCGTATAAATTACCTAACACCAACTCTTTTTTTAATCCAAATGCAATTTCAGCTACGCCATTACTTATTTTTCTTGAAACAAATTCCATTCCGCGAAGCGGAGATTCGTGGTTGAATAATATGCCAGCAACTGCAAACATGTTATAGGCATTTCTATATACATTTGTTATACGATGTGCATATAATTTTGCAACTGCATATGGACTAGCTGGATAGAACGGAGTTTGTTCATCTTGAATTGTATATCCGTTGTTTCCATACATCTCACTACTAGAAGCTTGATAAAATTTTACATCAGAATTAAGCTCTTTAATAGCTTCTAGAAATTTTGTAACTGCCAACCCTGTAATTTCGGCATTACCAACCGCTTGTTCAAACGAAGTACCAACATAACTTGATGCAGCC
>CAYJUR010000140.1:0-3183 GCA_964373405.1 uncultured Methanosarcinales archaeon
CGATTTTGGTAGTATAAAGATCAGCGATGCAAATTTGAAGAAGATAGAAGAGAATAGAAAACTTAGAGAAAAAGAAGGAAAATCAAAAGATAAAGTTTCTGAAAAAATCGATTCTGAAATCGAAGAAATGTCTGATATTGAAGATGAGTTAGAAGAGGAGTTGTAATTAAGTTCTTAGAAAGTTACAAAGTTTAAAATTAAATATTTTCTTAGATGCATTTTAACAGGGCTACGCCAAAATGAATTTATAACTTATATTTTGAAAAAAAGTAGAATTTGGATTGGAATAGTAAGTTAGAAAGTAAGTTAGTTTTGAACATTAATTTTACTCGTCGAACCAAAATACTCGCGAATTAAGCCCCATCTCTCAAATATTTGTTGGAAACCTTTATAAATCTAGTGGCTTTCTAAATGCTTGTAATGGCAGATATTCCTGAAGAACCTAAATTGTATAGTGGTCGTGTAATTGAGAGAGAAATAGAACAAGAAATGAAAGATTCTTTCTTAGATTATGCTATGTCCGTCATAGTTTCTAGAGCTCTTCCTGATGTAAAAGATGGATTAAAGCCGGTTCATAGAAGGATATTATTCGCTATGAATGAGGATTCCAATTTTAGCAATAAACCCTTCGTAAAATGCGCAAGAATTATTGGAAATACTATGGGGCGATATCACCCTCATGGAGATATGTCTATTTATGATGCCTTAGTTAGAATGGCTCAAGACTTTTCTTTGAGATACATGTTAGTACAAGGCCAAGGAAATTTTGGATGTTTTACAGGAGATACAAAAGTTAAATTAACAGATGGAAGAGATTTATCTTTTAAAGATCTTATAAAAGAAGATAACGAAGGAAAACGCAATTACACTTTTTCTATTAATTCTGAAGGTTTGATAGAAATTGCAGAAATCAAAAGTCCGAGATTAACAAAAAGAAATCAGAAAATAATGAAAGTTGTTCTTGATAACAATGAAGAAATTAAATGTACATTTGATCATAAATTTATGTTGCGAAATGGAAAATATCTTGAAGCACAGAAATTAAAATCAGGAGATTCTTTAATGCCTCTTTATATAAGGCCTTCAATAGAAACAGATTCAAAGCCAGCTCTTGTTAGTTATGATATGATTCTGCAACCAAACTATACTTCTCTAACAGTTAATCACAAAGTTTTGAAAACAGAATTTATTAATCAAACAGAAGATGTTTATGACTTAACAATAGAGTATACTCATAATTTTGCATTAGCATCAGGCATTTTCGTTCACAACTCAATTGATGGGGATCCTCCGGCTGCTCATAGATACACTGAAGCGCGTTTACAAAAAATTGCAGAAGACATGTTAGCTGACTTAAACAAAGAAACTGTTGATTTTGGTGATAATTACGATGGTAAATTAAAAGAACCTTTATTTTTGCCATCCAAAGTTCCAAATTTATTAGTTAATGGAAGTTCTGGAATCGCAGTTGGAATGGCAACAAATATTTTACCACATAATCTAAACGAAACATGTGACGCAATTGTTCATATGATTGAAAATCCGAATGCTACAATAAATGAGTTAATGAATTTGATGAAAGGTCCAGATTTACCAACTGCAGGAATTATATGTGGTACTTCAGGAATTAAAAGTTATTTTAAAACAGGACGAGGAAAAGTTATTGTTAAATCAAAAATAGATATTGAAGAAAAAGGAAACAAAACATATTTGATCGTTAGAGAAATTCCTTATATGGTTAACAAATCTGAAATGATAGAACAAATAGCAAGTGCAGTTAAGGACGGAAAAGTTGAGGGTATTTCTGATATTAAAGACGAGAGTTCAAGGCAAGGAATGAGAATTGTATTTATGTTAAAGTCAAATGCAAACACAGATGTTACGTTAAATCAATTGTTTAAACATTCTAGATTAAAAGAATCTTATGGTGTGAATATTGTTGCATTAGTTAATAATCAACCAAGAACATTGAATGTAAGGGAATTGATTGAATATTTTATTCTTCATAGAAAAGATGTTGTTACAAAAAGAGCAAAATTCGATTTGAGGGAAGCAGAAGATAAAGCTCACAAATTAGAAGGACTCAAAATCGCATTAGATAATATAGATGCAGTTGTTACATTAATTAAAGCATCAAAATCTCCTGAAGAAGCAACTTTAGGATTAATGAAAAATTTTAAGTTAACTGAAATTCAGGCAAAAAATATTTTAGATATGCGTTTGCAGAGATTAACTGGATTAGAACAGGAAAAAATAAGATCGGATTTGAAAGAAACATTGCAATTGATTATTGATTTAAAGAAATTATTGTCAAGCCAAAAATTAATTTTAGATGTCGTTAAAAAAGAAACTCACGAATTAAAAGAAAAATATGGCGATGAAAGAAAAACATTAATTACATTAGAAGAAGATGGAGAAATAGTAGTTGAAGATTTAATAGAAGAAGCCCAAACAGTAATTACAATAACTCATTCAGGCTACATTAAAAGACTACCATTAGATACATACAAATCTCAAAAACGTGGTGGAAAAGGTGTGAGAGGAACTGCTACAAAAGATGAAGATTTTGTTGAAGACATTTATACTGCGTCAACACATGATCACTTATTATTATTTACAAACAAAGGAAGATTGCATTGGTTAAAAGTTCATGAAATTCCTGAAGCATCAAGAGTTTCAAAAGGGAAAGCAATAATTAATTTAATTCCTTTATCTGATGGAGAAAAAGTTACAGCGATTGTTCCTGTTGCTAAATTTGATGCTACTTTAAATTTAATAGGAGCAACAAAGCAAGGTACAGTTAAAAAAACTTCTTTAGACGAATATTCAAATCCCAGAAAAGGAGGAATTGTTGCGATTACTTTAGAAGAAGGAGATGAATTAGTTTCAGTCGCATTAACATCAGGAAATGATGAAATCATGTTAGGCACAGCTCAAGGTAATGCAGTACGATTTAATGAGAAAGATGCTCGGCCTATTGGTAGAAGTGGTAAGGGTGTTAGAGGAGTTAGATTAGATGACAAAGATTATGTAATTGGAATGATTGTTGCCCAACCAGGTATTGATATATTAACTATAACAGAAAATGGTTATGGTAAAAGAAGTTCTATTGATGAATATAGATTAACTGCTCGTGGTGGAAAAGGTGTTATTAATATAAAAACGTCTGACAGAAATGGAAAT
>CAYJUR010000141.1:0-3139 GCA_964373405.1 uncultured Methanosarcinales archaeon
CCGATCTTTTTGTTTTTTTTTGTTTTGAACAATTTTGTCAGCACATTTTTTATTAAGCATTCTAAAACGATTGCCTTTTTTAATAACTTCAATAACTTATATAAACTCCCAAAACATCTTAGTTATATGAAAATACTTGCTTTTTCAGATCTTCACGTAGATATAGATGTTTTGTATAGATTGGAGAAGAAAGCAAAAACAGAGAAAGTAGATTACATTATAGCGGCAGGTGATTTAAGTATGTTTGAGAACGGATTTGATATAGTTCTTTATGAATTAAATGAATTAAATATTCCAATACTCCTAATTCACGGAAATCACGAGTCAAGACAGTTTGCAGAAGTAGAATCTAAGAGTTTTAAAAATGTCATTTTTATGCACAAAAAAACGTTTGCCAAAGATAATGTGTTGTTCTTAGGATGGGGGGGAGGTGGGTTTGCAACTTTGGACAAAGAATTAGACAACTATGCTTCAGTTTTTAAGAGAGAAATTTTAAAAAATAAAGATAAAAAGATTGTTTTAATTATACACGGACCTCCATATAAGATGCTTGATGGAATTTATGGAAACAATGTTGGATGTAAATCTAGAGCGAAATTTATTAATGATATTAAACCAGATGTAGTTATATGTGGGCATTTGCATGAATTTGCAGGAAAATCAGTCAAAATTGGAAAAACATTAGTCATAAACCCTGGATGGGAAGGTAAAGTGATTCATATCTAATTTTTTGAGATTGTTTTATATACTTCTTTTAATCCTTTCTCAATATGGATTTGCACAAACTTTTGGAAAAAGTTGTGAATAGCAAAGAATATGATTCTTCTTATTATTTAACGCATTTTTTTGTTATGTTTGATAAAAATTTAAAGCAGGAAGGGGATTGGCAGATTGGTTTTTATAGTGAGGAAAAAGATGTTGTTAAAGCAATAAGTGTAGGAGACGAAAGTGGTGAAATTATATCAAAAGAGTCTGAAGCTCTTAAAGAAAATGGCAAGAAAATAAAAAAATTAGAATTAGGCGATGTTAAAATTGATATTGATGACGCAATAAATAAAGTGGTTCAGTGTTTGAGAAATAATTATTTAACAGAAGTTCCTATAAAATCGTTTGTTGTGCTACAAATTTTAGATGAGTTTGAATTTCCAATATGGAATTTTACGTTTGTGACAAACTCATTTAAGACTCTGAATATTAAAATAAATGCGGTTGATGGAAAAATTGTTCATCATGGAGTGATACAAATCTATGAACATATATGATTTGTCAAGTTTATATTTACGACGACAACTCACATGTAACTTATGTAAAGTTTTTTTCACTTTTGTGTGGAAACTATTTCCTTTTATTTGTTATTTGACTTCTTTTTTCAAAAATAAGACTTATTTGGTCTATTTGCAAAATAAATTTAGCTTCTCAAAAATACATTTCAGATATTGGATTAATTTAAAAAGAAATTTTGATTATCTTTAATTTAGGATTTTAAAAGATGGTTTATTTGAAGAGGTGGTTGAGATGGGTGAGAAAATAAGTTATAAGGAACAAGTGATGAAGAATAGGTCTATATTTGATGATTATACTAAGGGACACGATTAAGTTGTATTTCGTCCGTCAAATACAAAGCTTTTTATAAGCTACATTTCTTTTGTATTCAATGTTTGGAAAAAGTAAGGGAAAAGTGAAAGAAAAGTATGTTTATGGAGTTAATTCTTATTGGAAGGATTTGTGGTATTTTATATGGGAAGATAATAGTTTCTGGTCATGGATTGTTAATATATTATTAGCTTTTGTCATAATTAAATTTGTTGTTTATCCTGGTTTAGGGCTTTTGTTAGGAACAAGTTTTCCGATTGTTGCAGTTGTTTCTGGATCTATGGATCATAGTTTGTCTGGAGGAAGTATATGCGGCAAAATTCCGTTAAATTATAAAAGTAATTTAGATGAATTTTGGAATACATGTGGTGGATTTTATGAAGAAAGCGAAATCACAAAAGTCGAATTTAGTACATTTTCATTAAGCAATGGTTTTAGAAAAGGTGAGATCATTATTTTGTATGGCAAAGATAACATACGAGTTGGAGATGTTCTTGTATTCTGGGCACAAAATCCTGCTCTAAAAAGAGATCCTATAATTCACAGAGTTATAGATGTTAATAATGGAGAGAATGGAAAAGTTTATACTACAAAAGGTGACCATAATCCTTTAAGTATACAAGATGAAGTCATAAATGAGATTAGTATTACTGAAGGTAGGGTGATAGGTGTAGCGTTATTTAAAATTCCATTTTTAGGATACATTAAGATATTTGCGGTTTCATTAATGGGATTATTGTTAGAGATGTTTTATTGAACTTTTATAAAACTAAACTCTCAATCTACAATGTATGCTTTATCATCAACAATAACAATATTTATATTATCTCCGATTTCTGAATTTTTTGGCGGATTTATTACTCTAATCATTTGAAAAGTTTCCGGGTCAAGAATTTGTACAAAAGGTTTTTTTAATTCTATTTCAACTTCAAATTTATTTTTTTGAATTTCAATTTGATTTTTAATTTCTTCTGTGATTTTGAATGTCACATTTTCTGTTTTATTTATTTTACATAAATCGATTGCTTTTATTGTATTTTTACTATATTTAACAACTTTCAAGACTTTGTCTTTCAAAGTTATAATATCATCTTTGAAAAACACTGGAAGTCTATACAAAATACTTACTCTGTATATTTCTTTGCTCGTTTGTTTGTTCAAAGAAAAAAGTTTTTTGGATTCTTTATATTCTCCTCCGTATTTTTTGTATAAAAATGTGCCAACTCTTTGAGACATTCTGTTGTTTGTTGAATATAAATCAACTCCTCCTCTTACATGTTCTATTCGTTGAATGCCAAAAGATGATTTTTCATATATTTTAAGAATTTCTTCAACTGTATTGGAAAGTTTTTCTTCATCATTTCCTCTAAGTTGAATAATGCCTTCGAAATACAAATTATGGAATTTCTTCTTTTCTTTTTTGTCATTCTTCATAATCTTATTTTTAATGGAGGAGTTTATAAAGATTTAGAGGTGTTATAAGATTTTTGTGCTGAAATTAGTTAATTAACTATAATCTCGCCATGTATATTCGCATGTGTCACAC
>CAYJUR010000142.1:0-3130 GCA_964373405.1 uncultured Methanosarcinales archaeon
AAATTTTGTCCAGTCACATTTAATATTTTTGCAACAATCCAATCATTTATAGTTAGTATTTTGTGCAAGTTTGCACCTTTCTCTATATAACTATTTGATGCTTCCATCATTGAAAGCATTGCTGGATATGCTGTATTTGTATCAACTCTCCATGCACTATATGTAAGATCAAAAACTTTACATATTATTCTGTCTCCTGCTTTTGGTAAATATGTTCCTGCTAATGGAATTATTTTTACTGCTCTTCCGTCTACTGAAACTAATCCTACTCTTGAAGAATATATTTTTTCTCCGTCCCTAAATGCGTTTTCTCCTGGCAGATAGTCCATACCCTCAGCAAGTACATCTCCAGGAACTGCAATTGTTTTGTTTTCCACTAATAAACCCATATTTCTCAACTCCATTTTCTTGTTTTTTTTAATCTAAATTTGTGTAACCTTAACCCTTCCTTTTGTTAAAGAGTTAAGTTCTTCTTTAATTTGTGTACTCATTCCGCCTGCAATTTGCACTTCAATTTCCCAACTTCCATCGTTTCCATAATTTTCGGTTTTAATTAATGTATTAGTTCTTATAAAATGTTGGCATTTTGGCGCATATTCAGTTGGTATTATTATTAACAACATTTTTTTCTCTACACTTATTGGTAAGATTGGTTTTAATTTTGATATGATTTCATCAATTTGAGACTCAGCAGTCTTTATGTGATTGACTTTAATTTTTGCTTCGTCCATAGCTAATCTAATTCTTTCTGGAGGATGTGGAAACCCTGTTTTTGGATCATATGCTTCTCTTGCAATTGTTGCTATAATTTTATTGTACTTTTGCTCGATATGTTTTTTTCTTATGTTTTCTGTTAATTGAATTTCGCCGTGATCTAAAATAAATTTTGCAATTTTCAATGTGTCGCTTGTTTCAAAAACAGCAGCCATATGATTTTCAGGAACTAAATCTCCTCTTTGTGCGTGTGAAAAAATATGTTCTGATCTCACTATGTCTTTTATTGCAACATCTTTTCCTTCTTTGTATGCAATGGCTTCGTCAGGATTAATTACTATTTCAAAATTTTCTCCGTTTCTTTTTAATCTTGCCAAGTTAAAATCCGCTCTACCTGGGTCAAGGCTTGACATTCTTTTTTCTGATTTTCCTCTTTGCATTCTGTTTACCTATGCGCATTTTTTAACTTCGTCTTTTCCGCATTTTCTGTATTTTTTTTCATCACTTTTTATAACCGCAACTTCAACTCTCTCTATTTTAAATTCGTTTTTCAACGCTTCTTTTAAAGCTTTTATTCCAAGTGCAATTCCTTGGTCAACATTTAATGTTTTTTTGTAATCTTTCATTAATACTTCTGTAGCTTCATCGCTTCCTTCCCCTATACTTGCTGCGTAGTATTGAAAGTAAATTCCGCTTGGCTCAGTAATAAATAATTTAGGACCATCGTCATCAACACCAACGATTAATAATGAAACTCCAAAAGGTCTTAATCCTCCAGACTGCGTGCATATTTGTTTAAGATCGCATATACTTTTTACTAAAGACATTGTATCAATTGGTAAATCATATGTGACTTTGTGTTGCTGTGATTTGACTTGGGCATTTTCTATTAATACTCTTCCATCTGAAACTAAACCAGAAACTGCTGCAGCAATGTGATCATCTATTTGAAATATTTTTTCAACGTTTTCAGAAACAATTAATTTGTCAAATATTCTTTTATCTGAAACAACAACTACGCCATCGCTACAAACTAATCCAACAACAGTTGTTCCTTGTTTAACTGTTTTTTTTGCGTATTCAACCTGCATTAATCTTCCATCGGGACTGAACATAGTAATTGCCCTATCGTAACCCATTGCTTGATGTGCTGAATCCATTTCCATATTTCCACCTCTATAAGGCTTCTGAAGCCTTTTTAATCATTCCACTTGTTTTTGTTGATCTTACTAATACTTCATTATTGTTTATATTGTTGATTAATGTTAAGCTTGCTTTTATGTGATCAACATATTTTCTTTCAGTTTTAATTACTCCTTTATTGTCCTTGTATAAATTCTTAACTACTATAGGACTGGCTTTAGCCATTCCTAAATCCCCAATCAAAGACTTAATTGAACTTAGAATTGCGCTATCAGCTTGCTTAAAATCTATATTTTTGTCAGTAACAATTTCAAAAGCAATATGCCTTGTTTTCTCTCTCATGCTTGGTTTTAATGGTCTTAATTTATTCATTCTGGTTTATACTCCCAGAGAAGATTTAGGGAATTGCTCGCAATTCTCTACAGCTAAGCACATCTAATATTAAACGGCAATGTGGTCAGCTTTAGTTCTCTTCCTTTCTGTTCAAATGCCCTAAATAATAGGGGATTTATAAAGATTTGGATTTCCGGCATTTTATTGAAGCGTTATCTTTAAATACCCCCTCAAAAACATACCGAAGTATGGGACGAATTAAGACTAAACTGATAAAAAGTGTTACCTTAAAATTATTTAGAGGTAATAGGGATAAGTTTACAGAGAGTTTTGAAGACAACAAAAAAGTGGTTTCTGAATTAGCTGAAATTCCTTCAAAGAAACTTAGAAATATTATTGCAGGATACTGCACTAGATTAGCTAAAGTTAAGGAATTGTAAACAAACTTAATTCAATATTCTTTATTTTAGAAATTCCAAATTCGATTTCATTCTAAACCTACTTTTTTCACAGCTTCGCCAAGATTCGTCTTTACTTTCTTATTATGAAAGTAATCTAAGTTTGCATCTTGGAATTAAGTTAGAAAGTAAGGGTATTTTGAAATTTCCGTAATATTTTAGTAACTCTTTCCAATCATAACCCAAGATTTTCCTGGACTTTTACAATGCGCACAAACACCCTCAATTTTAGTTTGTTCAAAAGGCATATTTAATGTTTTTGCACCAGATTTTTCTTTCATTAAATCTTCGCATTTTGAATTTTCGCACCATACTGTTTTTACTAATTTTTTGTTTTCTACAGATTTAACTATTTCATCCCAATTTCTAGTTTCAATTGTATTCTGAGAAATAAAATGTTTTGCTTTTGAAAATAAATTATTATGTATATCAACTAATATCTCATTTATTTTATTCTTCAACTCTGAAATCTTGACAAACAA
>CAYJUR010000143.1:0-3129 GCA_964373405.1 uncultured Methanosarcinales archaeon
AAAGCAGTTTTTTCGGGAGGAGAAATACCATCATTCTCACTCATCTCAGCTTCATCAAAATCATCGCTCATACTTATGGGTTTTTTACGGCTATTTATATAATTTTCCTTTATGACAAGTAAAAACTGACATTTTGATAATCATAACAGACCTAATAATCCTCTGCTATAATATTCATTATAAACTCTTGCTGCCATCAGTTTATCTTCATCACTAAATTTGACATTGGATTCTTTGCTGTTTGCAATATACTGCAATAATTCTGAAAATAATGGATTTAATGAGTTTGTTAATGCTTTACTAGTTTGTGCTGGGCTTATAACAATTTCTCGTTTATTAATTTCCTTGAACCTTTTCTTTCTTATTTTCGCATTCAATTTATCCACAAAACCTTGCCATTTTACTAATTGCCCTTCATATCGTCTTTCTGGAATTTCAGAAAAGCTCTTATACTCACTAGGCCTATTAATTCTTGCATCATAATTAATTGCAAGAGAGTGCTGAATAATACTAATTCCATACAATAAAAATTCTTTCATATACATAGGCATTTCAGAAACTATAAATTTACTAAGATTCTTTCCTTTATACTTCAAAATCAAGCTACCATAACATCCTAATTCATATTTTAATGCTTCTTCCAAAACTTTAAGTCTTTTATGTAGACCCCAGTCAATTCTCCAATCCAAAAAAATTCTGCAATAGTCCAAAGTTCTAGACTCTAAACCAACCTTATCAAAATCTAATAAATATGGAATTATATGATCTGTTTCATCAAAAATACCAATGTCATGCAAATAACAATCCCTTGTGCTCATAATATGTTTTGCTCCATCCGCCATTCCTCTCAATAAATTTTCTTGCAATTCTGAAACTCTCTTAACCCATTGCGCATCATTTTGAAGACGCATTTTTGATATAGAACTAAGTTGCCAAAGATTATTAGATTTGAGAGATTCATAATCATCTTTGTACATTAATTTTTTAATTTTATTAAAAATATCAAGAATCTCTTGATTATAAAAATCATTACTATTATGCGAAACTTTATTTTCCAAATTCGATACAGTTAAGAGGTGCTGAAGTTTCATCTTTAGATTAACATTAGCATTAGCAACATAACCTAAAATACTTTTAAGCTTGCTATCACAAATTTCAACAAGCGAATTTTTAAAATTTTGATCTGGAATATTCGATAAAATAAGATTTTTGATTTTAACTAATGCTTGAATATCTTCTCCTACATTAACAAAAAGAGGATGACCAATAGCATTATTAATATAATCCATGGCTATGACACAATAATTATTATCATCATAAACACCCTCTGGCATTTTATATCCTTCCGTAGATTCAGGATTTGTATATATGTGAAAGTTTGGTGTATGAATTATTAGTTTATCTTTGGTTTTTCTATGTACTTGACTACTTCTAAGTTTTGAAAAAAGATTTAAAACAAGTGCGTCTAATTGAAATCCTCTTTCTATTTCTTTATTTCCTTCTTCGGATTTAACTTTAGAACGTTTTACAAACTTTCTGCAAAAAGTAGTTATATTATCAGATGGCTCAAACACGAAACAACCTGAATCACAAGGAAAAGTAGGATTTAACTCAGTTACTTTTAGTACAGTTGGCTGACCAAGTGTCCTTTCAACTCCTCCCATCATTATTTTAAGAGCAAGTTCAGGTCTATTCCAAAAAGGAACCACATTTAAAAAATGATCCCAAACAGAGAATTTCTCTTCAGGATTAAATCTATACAAAAGTGTTAATTTACTACATTGTTCAGTTCTTGTTATTTCTGGAGTTACTTCAACCCTTCTCTTTTTGCCATTCTCTGCCATTTTAAACTCATTTTTTAATGTTCAATTTATAAAGTTTTGCTCAATTGTTAATTGCCTTTGCTAAACCCTAAAACAGATCTTCCTGATTTATGTATATTTCTAACAATTGTGTCAAAATTATTTTTGTCTGACTCTGAAACATTTAAATTTTGAATATCATTATAAAGATTATCTCTAAAGTTTGATGTTGCATTGATAAAAAGATACCTGTCTTCAGTCAATAACGATTTCATATTTTCAGAAAAATATTCTTCACATTTTGCCAATAATTTCAAAAGCACTTTATCCTGCTTTAATTTGTTGGACAATATTCTTGAACAGAGTAATTTAATATAATCACCCAAACTTTCTAACAAAATTGATATTTGTACAAAATCTAAAATCTTTACTCTATCCTCAGTTGAATATTGACTCGACAAATGATATCTTGCATATCTTTCCATCAAAAAATGATATTTATTTATCTGAGAATCACGATTTTCAATACTTTCGTATGTTTTAGGGTCAATAGTTTTTCCCAAATCTGAAAACATTGATTTTAAAATTGACACCATTCTTTCAATTATTTTTTCTTTTTCCATATTATCAAGATTTAAGTAATCTTTTGCAATAATTATATCATCTTTCTCTTCAATAATTTCAAATACCATAAATTCCCTCAAATAATTCTTGATTTCAGTTCCATAATTCCTGACCCCTTCTCCTTTCAGTTCAATCAAATTTGAATTATTGATATAATTTGAACAGATATCTCTTTTAATAAAAGGTAATGATAATTTATTTACATCAATAAACCCCTTTTTTTCAGTTTTAACATTTTCATTTTTATTAGATCTAATTCTTATCTCGTTCGAAGAATACTCCATAAATACTTCTTTTCCCTTTCCAAGGTTATTTCTTGCAATCCAATCTTTGGGTAGAGATATTATCAAAGAGTTCTTTCCAAATCCAATAATTTTTCTAGTTTCCATCTTATTTCATTAAATATGTGTTTATGGACGACCTCGCAATGTTTTTTATTGATTCCTGAATAGTATAAAATTGTTCAATAACAGAACTATATTTAATTTCATTGCCCAAAGCATTTAAATCAAAAATTTTCATTCTCCTCACATTTGAATTTGAGAGTATATTATAAATTAATTTTTCATCGTTTGTATAATAACATATCATTACATCTACAAAATCATTTTTCAACTCTTTATAAAAATCAATTAATAATTTATTTACTTTTTCATCGACGTTTAATTCTTTAACTAAATCAGAAATTTTTTTTATGGAATCT
>CAYJUR010000144.1:0-3048 GCA_964373405.1 uncultured Methanosarcinales archaeon
AATAATTTGCTGCCAATGTATCAAGGAATCTCATTAACTTCTTCTTTCATTAAACTAAGTATTTCTTTATGGGTTATTTGGCAAATAACTAAATTCAAAAAACTTTTTTATTTTACAACCTAATTTGCATGTTAAGATAAATCAGCTATTACAGTAATAATTCCTAATAATTTTTTTAGACAATTTTCTCCAAGGAAGGAAATTAATGGATATCCACATGGTTTTATTGAAACACTTTCTATAGTTTCATTGAATATTACTGGAGCAACAGATTTCGCCAACAAATTGTTTGCATCTTCTAATAATGTTTTATCGCCTATATCAAAAAGAGAATAAGAAAACTTTGCTTCTTCTCCTTTTTTTAATTCAAGGAGTTTCCATTGCACTAAAATATTTTCTTTTTTCTGGATCTCTGGTTGTTCTTTGAATGAAATATTTTCTTTATTTAGAGTTATCTCTTTTGGAATTAATTCCACTATAAAAATATTGTTTAAATCTTCTTCTGAAACGTTAGTTACAGTAATAACAAATTCCAAATAATTTACATCTAATTTGCCAGAAGCATCCTTATTTATTGTGCCAACAATCTTTCTTGAAATTTTTATTTTATTGCTTAATAATCTTTCCATCCCTGTTTTTTCCTTTTCAGCTATAAACCCTTTTAATTCATTGCTTTCAATTTTTTCTTTTTCAGGAGTTATTTCTTGGAATTCATTAATAACAATTACTGTGCCTTCTTTACTAGTTTTATTTTCAATAGGGGTTTCTTTGTTTTCATCTTTTTTAGTTCCAGGCAAAGGCTCATTTTCTTTTTTTGATTTATTTATATCAGAGTCTTTACTTGAAGGAGGAACGCTTTTATTATCTGTTGGCCTTTCTTGGGGAGGAGTTATAGAAGTTGTTTGCCCTGCATTTTTTATTGTAAAAGAATTGAATGAAGAATCAAATGAAGCAATTGTTCCATCGCTTATCTTTAGCAAAATATAATATGTTCCATCTGAAACATTATTTGAAGAAATATCAAAATCAATATTACAAATTGTTACTTTATTAAAGTCTTGCCCAGCACAAACACTTGAATCAAGTGCTTTGTTTGAAACAATTGTTTTTCCAGTCCCTTGGGTTTTTGAAGAAGAGTAATTTAAGTCAGCTGTTAAAGAATTGTTTTCAGCATCAAATACTTCTAATTCAATTGTTAAATTTCCATTAGCATTAAAGGAAAATGTTGGCAGAGAAGAAGTATCAGGGTTATTATCTATTTTAGATACATTAATAACTGGAGCCGTATTTGTTGCAGAGTAATCAATGTTTACTTCAATCAATAAAGGAGTTGTCTTTTTCAAACTATTAACATCTTGAGTGGAAAAAAATGCTTTGAATTGAAAGAATTGAGTTTTAGAAATGCTTGAAATTGAAGTTAAATTAATTGGAGTGTCTTTTTTATAGAAAAAAGTGTTTTGAGTGCCATCAGATCCAATAAAAGAAGCATTAGAACAAATTACATCAGAACAACTTCTTACTTGAAGTTTTAATTCTAAAACCCCTCTTCTATAATGATTTAATATTTCACTTGCACTTAAAGCCCTGTTATAAACTGCTACTTCATCTATTAAACCATTAAATCCAATAAGGTCTCCAATTAATAATTTGTCATTTGAAGAAGCAATATCTGAAGTAAGAGCAGCAGTTGCTACTTCTACTCCATTCAAAAATAATTTTAATGTAGATTTGTTATATGTTAAAGCTACATGATTCCACGAATTATTGCCTACATTGCCTCCTGAAACAATTAATCCATTAATGCTTCCAAAAGCTTTTGAATCATTTACTCCAACACCATAAGCTCCTGCTTTACTTATGCTTGTAACTGTTTCCTGGCCCACAGTTGAAGTTATTGTTGAAGTTGATCCAAGAGATCCAATTCTAATGTCATCAAAATATGCACGACTGTTTCCTCTTACTCCATCCAATCCAAACTTTCCGCTTGTCCAACCAGGGGAAACAGTTTTTCTAACTACTGCAAGACTTGTTCCAGATGAATTAAACAACTCTGCTTCAACAAGTGAATTTGAAAGCCATCTAAACTCCAAGTCATACCAAATGTTTCCATCAATTCCTCCAGGAACAGTAACTTTGTTAACATCTGCAACAACATCTGCAACTCCATTAACTAATTGAACTATTTGAAGAAAATCATTTGTTTGAGTAAAAGTTGCACGATACAAGTTATCTACATTTTGAAATCCAATATAAAGAGAATTATATCTCCAATCATAGGGTTCTTGATAAACCTTTGCTCTAAGAGACTTTCCTGGAGCAGAAGTATAATTATTCATTGTAATCACGTCTGGCTTTGACGCATCTGGATTTTCTCCTAAATAATTTTTTAATACTTGTGTTTCCACTAAAAAATTTCCTCTTTCAACAGTCCAATTTGTATACTGACTTCCATCTGTTAAAGGAAAAACAGGTTTATCTGAATTAAATGTTTCAACTAATTCATAAGTTGTTGTGCCTTCAATGTTTAATGAAACGGATTCTGATGCCACAGAAGAATTTCCATAATACATGTAAACTTGATTTGTTCCAATTGTTGAAACCTCGATCCAAATAGTTGAAGTGCCAGTTGAATTCCATGTCTGATTCATGTAACGCAATTTATTTCCATTGGAGTCAAAAAATCTAATATCTTGCCCACTTGTCTGCGCTTTACTATAATCAAAATTAGAAGTAGTTAACTCAGTTTTCACTACTTCATTTGCTTTGGTTGTAGCAGAACTAAAAGAAATTAATCGTTTATACTTCCATCCAACAGCAGAAGGATTAAACCATGCTTCAAGAGTAATTGCATTAGTTGGATTCAACGAAGTTGAGTTTGCTACACTAACAAAATTGCTTGATCCATTAAAGCTTAATGCTTTATTAAATTTCCCAGACTGACTATAAGTTGCTCCACTGCTTGTTCCATTATTTGCCTGTCCACTTGAATCTGCAAGTGTTCCACTTGACTCATCTAAATGAAATAATAATACATTTCCAGTCATGTCT
>CAYJUR010000145.1:0-3045 GCA_964373405.1 uncultured Methanosarcinales archaeon
CTAAAGATTTTGCTTCTTTTATTAAAGCAATTTCAGTATGTCCACAAAAACCAATTATTTTGACCTCAGAAATTTTCTTAATTTCTTTAACTAAATCTAAAGCTTTATCCAAATTCAAGTCAATTATAATTTGAGAAATATTGTGTTTTTCTAATGCCTCTTTTATTCCATCAATATTAGTTCTCGATATTAATTCTGTTTCTAAAGATTTAGCTATATCTTGAATCTTAACTTTCATAAACAAATCTCTGACAGCTAGTATGATCATTCAATGTAATAATGAAGATTGCTTTAAAAAGATAACCGCCATCTTTAAAAACTCATTTAATTTCTTATTTATTATGAGAATAAAACATTCCATCAATTTCGTTCTCTTTGCACTATTAATTTCTTTACTATTGATTCTAGCTTCTTGTAGCAAATATCAAGATCATAATTATCAAACAAAGACTTGTGATAATGGTTATGTATATTTTGATAACAAATGTTGTCCAGATTCAAATACTGATGGCTTGTGTGATTCTGACGAGTTTAAACAAGCTGATGCGAGAGAAACAAATATTGTTCCTCAGTCTTCACAAACAAACAAACCTTCTTCAGATAGTAATAGTGAAGGCATTCAAGGTTCTGGTGATTTAAGTAATTTCTTTGATATTTTCGAAGATGAAATCCCTATAGTAATTGGAGAAGCTGGAAATGCGTACGAAATCCGAATATTAAATAATTTTATGTCTAATTTAGTCGCAAAAGACAAAATTCCGCCTGGCAAATTCAGAGCATTAATCGATACAGATAAAGAATATGCTCAAATCAAAAATCAAAACCATATTTTATTTGGTACAGGTTGTAACAATATTCGCGTTAAAGAATTAATTGGAGACTGTACAACATTACCAAATATTAAAGAAAATGAAGGAATGATAACAGTATACAATAATGTTTATTTAATCATAGCAAACAATGAAAAAGGTTTGAAAGCAATTACTGGTTATATTGCTAATAATAGATTGAGTGGATCTAAATTAGTTGCGGACTAAAATGATAATCTCTCTTTCAGGAACACCTGGCTCAGGAAAATCTACTATAGCCAAATTTCTAGAAACAAAATTGAAATGGCCAAGATATTATATGGGCGGTTTAATGAGAAAATATGCAAAAGAACATAATATGACTATTGAAGAATTAAATGATTTGTGTTTGAAAGACCCCAAAGTTGACAAAGAAGTTGATTTGTATCAATCAAAGTTAGGAAAAGAACACGACAATTTTATAATTGAAGGAAGAACATCTTGGCATTTTATTCCTAAATCATTAAAAATATTTGTTTATGTCGAACCAGAAGAAGCTGCTAAAAGAATCTTTAAAGACGAATCTGAAAGAAACGAACGAAAATATCATTCTCTTGAACAAATGAAGCACGCGATTTTAGAAAGAATGACGAACGATTCAAAAAGATACAAAAAATATTACAATATAGAAGTTTATGACCCCTCAAATTATGATGTTGTTATAGACACAACAGGTTTAACAATAGAACAAGCGGAAGAAAAAATATTGGCGATTGTTGAGTATTATTTGAAATCTAAGTAATTTTTTTGATTTTGTTAAAGTTAAGAATTAATCTTAGCGTTAGCTGTGAATAAAGTAAGTTAAAAATGGATGATATTTTGAATATGATAAATTTCAAACGAAAATAGAATAACCTTTATATACAACCAAATCCAAAGTAAACATATGATATACAAATTGAGTGAAACAAAACCTTAATTCTAGTTATTTCTGAGTCTATTTTTTAACAAATTAACAAAAAAAGTGTTGATATTCGACGGAGATACAAAATGAAAAAATTATACTATCAAATAAAAAAATCAATTGACTTATCAAAATTACCAGAAATCAAAGGCTACAATTTCGAACAAAAGTTTGACTTTGACAAATTTATACAAACTTATTCAAACTCTGGCATACAAGCGCAAAATTTAGGAAATGCAATAAACATAACAAATGCAATGATTAGAGAAAACGCGACAATTTTTTTATCATTCACTTCAAATATGATTTCTTCAGGAATGCGAGAAATAATTAAATTTCTAGTTAAAAAAAAGAAAATCCATGTGATGGTAACTTCAGCAGGAGGAGTTGAAGAAGATATTTTAAAAACAAGAACACCTTTTAGAGTTGGAGATTTTAATGCGAAAGGTGAAACTCTTTTAGATGCAGGTGTTGGAAGAATAGGAAATATATACACGACAAATGAACATTATGCATATTTAGAATTTTTCATAAAAGAAGTCTTTGAAGAACTAATAAAGAACAAGGAAGAAATAACTCCTTCAAATATTTGTAAATTTGCTGGTAAATTAATCGAAAAAAAGGATGGAATAGGGGGTTATGATAAAGAATCCTCATACTTATATTGGGCGTTCAAGAACAATATTCCAGTCTATTGCCCGGGAATTGTTGATGGCGCCATAGGAGATATGGCATATTTTATAAAAATGAAAAACACTGATTTGAAAATAGACGTTTTGGCAGATCATCAAAAAATAATAAATTTTACATTAAACTCTGAGAAAGCGGGAGCCATAATTTTGGGAGGAGGAACGCCAAAGCATTATGTGTTGAATGCAAACATTTTTAAGGAAGGTTTAGATTATTGTGTCTATGTTACGACGGCTACAGAATTTGATGCGTCAGATTCTGGCGGAAATCAGGAGGAAGCCATTAGCTGGGCAAAAATAAAACCAGGCGCATTAAAAGTTAAAATCATTTCAGAAGCTTCAATAGTTTTTCCAATTTTAGTTGCTTCAACATTTGCAAAAAAAGAAAAGTAAAAAATTAGAAAAAATTATTTAAAAATTTGGCCAAAATTTTCGTCAAAAATAGAAATCTTTTTAAACAAGTTTGTTTTACAGATAGAAATAACATTTTGGGAGACTCCAGCTAGGGTTGGAGAAAATAAATCCCGTTCGGTGACAAATATAAATGCAAGGAACACTTAAAAAATAAACAACAGTTATGCCTATTTTTGGATAGAGTTTGGTC
>CAYJUR010000146.1:0-3036 GCA_964373405.1 uncultured Methanosarcinales archaeon
GAGTTTCTTCATATTCTTTGTCAGTTATAAAAGAAGGTATCCTTCCTGCATTTTTTGCCAAATCTTTAGCAAAGTCTAATTGAAGTATTCTATAAATCATTTTTTTTGCAAACATTATATCTCTATGACTATTAAGATAATCTTGAACCTCCATATCAATATGGCTTCCTTTGATTTTAAGAAAATCAATAATTCGTTTTACCCTGTTGTTAACATCTAATGGCGTGCGTAAATCTGGATAATGAGTCAAAATTCTATCTTGAGTATTTGCGTTATAACTTTGAAGAAGTCTGATTAAAAAAGATTCAAGATCCTCTAGGTTTAAATTTTCATAGCCTTGTTCTTTAGCTACTACGGGATTCTTTCTCAGTTCTTCCAAAAAATATATTATGTCATAAATATTTTTCCTTCTTTTTGAAGTCCACCATAAAAGACCCATATCTTCCTGAAGTTTGAGTTTAGTTAGTTCCCCTATGATTTCGTTGCATTTCTGTATCATCATTGAATGTTATGATGTTTGAGTATATAACTTTTACTGGAGTCTACTCAAATTGACTTTAACATATAGATATCTAAAACCCTCTATATCTTCAGAAAGATATATAAATCAAGTTCTAAATGAATTAAACATGGTAAAAGAAATCTCTTGCGGATTTGTATTGTATAAAAATTCACCAGAAATTTTGTTTCTATTATTAAAACGTCGGAAATCCACTAGTCCATTGACTAGTGATCGAGAATTACAGAGTGGATTTCCGAGCGTGCTCAATGATGGTCAACTGCCATCATTGACACATCCTAATGATGGCGAATGGGATTTCCCGAAAGGACATCAAGAAAAATCAGAAACGTTTTATAAAACAGCGAAACGAGAACTACTTGAAGAAGCAAAAATCAATGCGGATAAAGATATTATTGTTGTAAACAAAAATAAAAAAATAAAATGTTTCACTTATGAGTATAGAGCACCTTCTAGTTCTTTGCGTAAAATCATTTTATTTGTTGGCTTGTGTAAAAAAAATCCAAGAATTTCTTCTGAACACAGAGGATTTGTTTGGGTGAAATATGATGAAGCAAAGAAAATGTTAAAATTTCCTGAAGTTTGCAAATGTTTGGAAGAAATTTATAATTTTGTAAGAACTGATATAATCCCTTTATAAGATTTAACCCAATAGATTTATAAAATTAAACAAAATCTCTACGACTATGGAAAAATGGCAAGTTTTAGACTCAGAAAAAATCATTAATAACAAATGGATAACTATAGAAAAGCAAATATGTAAAGTAAACTCCAAAATTACTATTAATGACTATTATGTTGTTAGAAAAAATGATTATGTAATTCTGATAATTGAAAAAAATAATGAAATTTTCTTTGTAAAACAATATCGTCAAGGTATTCAACAATTCATACTCAATCTTCCTATGGGATTAATAGATAAAAATGAAAAACCAGAAGAAGCGGCAAAAAGAGAAATTTTAGAAGAGACTGGGCAAAAATCAGATAAAGTATTATTTTTAGGGGATTTTTTTATTGCTCCAAGTTATATAACAACAAAGGCCTTTGTTTTTTATACTAATCAAACAACTTCTGTAGAAGATTATGAAAAACCTAATGATGACGAAGAGTTAGAAATAGTAAAAATTAATAAAAAAGAATTATTAGAATTAATGAAAAATAATCAACTAAAAGATATGTCCTCTATAATTGCACTTTATTTAGCTAAACAAAAATTAAATATCTTCTAATTCATCAATTTTTGTTCTTGATAAGGAAAGTATTTCTGGTGTACCAACATTAAAGTACACTCCATTAAAAATATATCCAAAAACATTATTTGAAGAAACTAAACTAGGCAAAATATCTTTCATCATACTTATTCCGTTAGGAAAGTAATTCAACGCCTCTCTTTCAACAATATATAAACCACTATTTGCGTATATTGATGAGGTATCACTTTTTGAGGGCTTCATCAAAAATTTTGTGGCTCTTCCCATTTGATCAAGTTCAAAAATTCCATGATTCTGGATATCTGATTTTTCAATTAATGCAACTGTTGAAATAGAATTATTCCCATCATGAAATAATAACATTTCCTCAAGATTTAACCCCTGTCGAATCTCATCAGAATTGACAAATAAAACTCTCTCAGAAGTTTGATTTTTATAAGTATATTTGAAAGCCCCAGCATCACCTAAAGGATTAGGTTCTTCACAATAACTAAGTTCTACATCATACTTTTTACCATCTCCAAAATAACTTTGAATTTCAATAGATTTGTAACTCAAAGATATTATAATTTTCCTAACTCCTGCTTTCCTCAGTCTTAGGATATTATGTTCTAATAAATTGTATTTTCCAACTTTAATTAAGGGTTTAGGTAATATGGGTTCAGCTTCTCTTATTCTAGTGCCAAGACCACCAGCTAAAATTATTGCAGGAATATCTGAGAGGTTTTTCATAATTGATGCATATTTAAGAAGTTTAAAAAGATGTCGTTCTAAATTATACTAATTTGAATTCTTAAGTAATTTCTTAAGTTTCAACATTAAATCTTTATTTCTCTTAAATTGAATTGTTTGCATACCTAAATCTTTTGCTTTTTCAACATTACCTACGTAATCATCAATAAAAAGTACTTCGTTTGAATTAACTTTAAATTGAGTAAAAATTTTATCTACAACATTTTTTTCGAGTTTGCCAGTTTTAAATTCTGATGAAAAGTATACTTTATCAAAATATTCTTTTAGAGATATTTTTTCTTTGATGGCTCTTATTGACGTTTTATCCATATTAGAGAGTAATGCTATTTTTGCAGTAGTTTTTAATTTTTTAATATAATTCAATAAATGCTTGTTAATCTTAAGATTTTTCTGGTTGTTTTTTGCTAACATTTTCCAATTATCTAGATAGTTTAATTTTCTAGAAAGATTTTCCCAAAATTCTTTTTCAGTAATTTGGTCTCTATCAAACCTAGGTTTAAATTCCTTAAAATAAGAATCAACAAGAGTATAATTATAACCTAATTTTTTTAA
>CAYJUR010000147.1:0-2985 GCA_964373405.1 uncultured Methanosarcinales archaeon
GGCAACTTCTATGTTAAATTCGTCTTGCAATGTTAATTTTATAAGATTAACTATATGCGGCTCATCATCCACAACTAAGATGGTTTGCTTTTTCATAATAATCGCCCCCTCATGTATTCCTATGTCAAGTGAGTATATAAGTTTTGTGGAGGAAAAACAGCTAAAATAGTTACATCCTTTCCAAAGGATGTATATGAAGAAGTTCTAAAGATAGTATTAACATATCTTTTACTTTCCATGCTAAAACTAATCTTGCATTTCTTATGTTATTCTCTTCTTTTACAATCTGTTTTTGATGGTAAAATTCATTAAACAATTGTGCTAAATCTAATGCGAATCGACATATTGCAGAAGGTTTATGTCTCAAAGTCGCTTCTAAAATCAGATCATTAAATTGATTTATTAAATTAAACATTTGTTGCTCTAAATTATCTGTTAATAATGAATAATAAACATTATCAAAATCTAATTCTGGAGCTTTTTCTAATATAGAATTGATTCTTGCAATTGTATATTGTATATAAGGTCCAGTTTCTCCTTCAAAAGACAGAGATTGCTTAGGATCATAAACTATATCTAATTTAGGATCTACTTTAAGTAAGAAAAATCTCAAAGCAGACATTGCGATCTTAAAACTTCTATTTTCTAATTCATCTATATCTATATTAGGATTTCGTATAAGAATTTCTGCTTTCGCCATCTCCTGCAATTCATCAATTAAATCATCTGCATCAACAACTGTACCTTCCCTCGACTTCATTCTTCCTTCTGGAAGATTTACCATGCCGTATGAGAGATGAACCATTCCTTTTGCATAAGGTTTATTTAATAATTCAAATATCTTAAACAATTGTTTGAAATGCATATTTTGTTCTATTGCTGTTATTATGATTGATTTTTCTGCTTTAAATTGTCTGTCTTTTAGTTCGGCTAAAAACATATCTTGAGTTATGTATATGGAAGTTCCATCAGCTCTTAGCAATACTTTTTTTCCTAATTCATATTTTTCTAAGTCTACCATTACATTGCTTGATTCTTCGTCTTTGTAGAACAAACCTTTAGACAATCCTTCTTGAACAACTTCTTTTCCATGTTTGTACAAACCATCCTCTTGTTCATAATAAGTTTTTGCAAAGTCTAATTCAAATTTTTTATAAGTTGCTTTATGACCATCTTCTGCCCATTTATTCATCATCTTTCCTAGAGCTAAAATCTCTTTATCTTCGCGTTCCCATTTTTGTAACATTTCTTGTGCTTCTTTTTCTATTTCTGGATTTTCTTTTAGATGTTTTTCAAACATTACATAATATTCAGCTACAAATTTGTCAGATTTCTTTTTTGTTGACTCTGGTGTTTGATTATTCCCCCACTTTTGATATCCTAACATAGATTTGCAAATATGAATTCCTCTGTTGTTGAACAAATTTACATTTGTTGTTTCTGAACCGCAGAATGCGTATAAGTTTTTTATAGATTGCCCATAAACCATATTCCTAACGTGACCTAAATGCAAAGGTTTGTTTGAGTTTGGGCTTGGAAATTCGAATAGAACTGTTTTAGGAATTTGGTTTTCTTCGTCAGACATATTTTTTAATTTTTCTGTCATTTCTATTTCTGGCGTTTTTTTGTTAACATATTCTGCAAACATTGCTTTGTTCACATAAAAATTAATATAAGGACCATTTGCTTTAATTTCTGTAATTTCTTTTGGAAGTTTTATTTTTGCTTTAAGTTCTAGTGCAATTTGGTTTGGTGCTTTCTTTAATTCTTTTGCTAGTATGAAACAAGGAAAAGCAAAATTACCCAAGTCTAAATTTGGAGGTATTTCTATCAAAGAATCGATTTTAGTTCTATCTAAATTAGTGTGTGTTTCTATAGCATCTATTACTTTTTTTCTGAACATATGTGGGAAAATTGAATATTAGTTTATAAAAGTTAGCTAATAGTTAAAGCAGAAAATTCAAAATTAGATATAATTTTAACTTGCTTCTTTTATGGCTTCGCCTTAAGCCAATTTTAACTTTAATTAAAGTTATGAGTGCATCAAAGATAATAATTTATGAGTGATGCAAGGAAGATAGTTTTTGAACATAAATTCCTAAAGCTTTTCTGGATCTACAACTTTTAAGCCCTCTTTTTCTGCGGCAGAGTTAAGATTTTGATCAGAACAAACAAAAGATTCTATTTCTGGGCTAAAACTTATTGCAATATATAAATGAATTGAGTCATTTAGATTTATATGATACTTCTTAATATAATCCAAACTAAACATTACAATTAAACTATTAATGTGTTCGACAAGTAAAGAACCTATTTCTATCATTAAATTAATGTCTGAGAAAAATTCTGAGATGATTTTGTCAAAACCTTCTTCAGATATTAAATGGCGTCTTAACCATTTATCGAAAACTGAAAGAGTTTCACCCAAAGTGATTATTGATGTTAATAATAATTCTTCGCCATTCTTCGCAGAATCAATCAAATTACGAACATAATTTGTACCTTTTTCATATTTTTCATCAGAATAGTACTTAACAAAAGCAGAAGTATCAACATATTTCATTATTCATCATCTCTTATTTCCCTCACCGTTTGAGCCAATGTTTTGCCTGATTTCCTGCTTGCTTCAGACACAATTTTTCTCACATCGTGGATGTTGGCATCTTTTACTTTGTACTTAAAAGCCAATTGTCTTATCGCATCCCTGACTACTTCTGATTGAGATTTGTATAATCCCGTTTTTACAAGTTCTTGTGTCATTTTCTTTACACCCTCCGTTACATCTGCTGTTAAAGTTACCATACTAACAGTAGGCTGTTAGTTCTTATATATAAAAGTTTCGTGGGGAAATTGATAATTGTCAAAATTAGATATAATTTTAACTTGCTTCTTTCAGGGCTACGCCTAACAACTTTTTCAGATTAAAGTTATTCATGCATTTAATCATTTGAGTGAGGAATGCTGTTAGAAAGAAATCGAGTTTTT
>CAYJUR010000148.1:0-2929 GCA_964373405.1 uncultured Methanosarcinales archaeon
TGAATTATCTCTTTCACTTTATTCACAAAAATTATTGCCTTCAAACTTAGAATTTCAGCTTCATTTTTTTCAAAAACTTTTTTAGTGGAATAACTAGCTTTTTTTCTTTCGGTTCTTGCATCAACATAATAAAGAACATCTTCCTTTTCTATTGCAGAAGAATTAACCGTTTTAATATCATCTTCAGTTAATTTTTTACCATAAAAATCTTTTATTAGTATCAGGAGAGTTGCATTATGATCTTTTGTGGAGTATCCTTTGAGAGCACATAATGACAATGAAGCATGATAGATGGCATAATATGAACTTACAATTGCCCAATCATTAAACTCTTTTAAATCTAATGTTGATTTGACAAATTTCAAGTTATGGTCTGCTTTCTCTAAATGTCCTTTAACAAGTTCATTTTTTTCTTTTTCAATTTTAACTTTTTTGGACTTCAAATAATTACTAAAATCAGATTCTCTCCTTTTTTTGTCTTCTAACCATATTTCCCAAATTTCTTTATTCATACAGCACCTCTTTGTAAAAAGTATCGTGTCCTGACATTACAAGTCCTGTTTTAATTGCATGAGTTATTACTTTATCTTCTTCTATTAATAGTTGCTCTCTGAAATATTCTAAGTCTATTATAAATGTCTGTATTTCTATTCCAGTTATTGCTTTTATATCTTTGTTGAGTTTTAAATCTTTTGATTCTTTTTTATTATATATTAGCAATAAATCAATATCGCTAGTTTTTTCAAAGGTACCTTTTGCAGTTGAACCAAAAACTATTGCAATCAATGGTTTGATTTGAATTTTATGCATAAACTCAGATATTGCATTTCTTCTTTCAAAAGGAAGTTCGTTAAATCTTTTATAATCAAAATATGAAAATATTGAGAATATTTCAGGGTTTTTAGAGTTTATTTTATAAAAAGTATTACCTATTTTTTTTGTACACTTGATTAAATATTGTTCTTGTAAATTTTTAAGATGTTTCAATGTTGTATTCTGTGTTAATTTTGTTTCCCTAAGAACTTCACTAAAATAAATCTCTTTAGACCTATTTCCATAAAAGCACTCTAAGATTTTTTCTTTTCCATTACCAAATAAAGTTTTGTTCATTTTGTGTACAATCTTGTACATTTAAGGTACTATATAAACCTTCCCATAAAAAATCCTATGCGTAACCCAACACCACCACCTTTTAGAGCTCCTGCAAGAAGATAGGTTTTCTTTTATTTCTTTTACTTTAGAAAGGTCTTTCTTGTGAATTTATTCCAATAATTCTCTAGGTACTTTCAATTCTTTTTCAGAAAATATTACTTCTTCACATTGAGAAATACACCTTTTACATACATTCATCATAAAGTCATATTTTTGTATTATATCTTCACTGTGAACTGATGCACCATATCTAGCTTTTTCTCTTTCATCAACATCAGAAGTTTCATCTTTTTCTTTGTAAACCATAATTCTATCAATAAATTCATCATCATATTCAATCAAATTTTTATCTTTAACATACTCCAAAAACAGAGCAGTACATTTTTGGCTTCTGCTTTCAACTCCGAATTTCGAAAGAATAGCAAGAGCACAATAATACATCGTATAAAACCATTCCTCAGGAATTTTGTAGTCTAATCTATTCATTTTATAGAAATCACAAGTTTTTAAATTTGTTTTTGCTTTTTCAATGTATTCCTCTGCTTTTCTCTGATCAGATTTAACTACTAGTAATCCTTTGTGTTTCTTACCTAGTTCTTCCTCTTTTCTTGCGTTCATAAAACATTCTTTTACTTTAATATTCATTTTAACCTCTTCATAAATTGAACAAATTTTTCTTGCCCAAACAAAATTACTCCTTTTTTAATTGCATCTAAAAAGGCTTTATTTTGTTTATTTATTTCATTCTTAAATTCATTTTCAGTAAAGTTAATTATATGTATTTTTTTAATTGCGGTTTTTTGTATCTCATCCAAAGTATTTTGTATTTTTATAAATTTGTTTTTTTTTGCAATATTAATTACATCTATGTCATTGGCTTCTTTTATTGAATGTAAAATGCTTCCATATAAAATTGTGAATTCGCAATCCTTTTCTAACTTTCCAAAATTTATTCGCCATCTCCTTTGTCTAACTGCCTCTTCAGTAAGGTAGAGTGCTATAGCTTTTTCTAATACTATATTTTCCCAATTAATTCTAATAATTGATGTACCTGTTTTTCCACTTCCTACTGCATCTAATATAATATATTCCTTTTTTTCAAGTTTGTTCAAAATTTTCCAGATCCCTGTTCTACTGAAATTTAAGTCTTTTGATATTGACGTAATTGTGTGTTTTCTAGAAATATCTTTAACTATTTGTAAAAGCACTTTTTTTTCAGTATTATTACCTATTTCCATCTTGTTAACAGTTGTTAACTATTAGTAAATATATAAACCTTTCCATAAAACATTCCCTGCGTAACCCATCACTACCACCAGTACCATTCGCACCACCAAGAGCACCTTTTAGAGCTCTGTGAGAAGGTAGATTTTAGTTTATTTCTTTAACTTTTTAACCGCAACATTTATATATCACCTATTACATTTATGTAACAGATGTTACAAAAATGTAGTATGGAACGCACATTGGAGACTTTCTTTAGAGAACCTTCTAAAATCCACTACCTTATAGATATATCTAAAAAAACCAAAATTGCGCATACATCTATAAAAAAGAACTTACACAAATTAACAAAAGAAGGTCTTATAAAGAATTTTGTAATTAAATCACCCCCTGTCGAAGGATCAGAATCAGGACCACAAGTTCCGGACGGGACACATGTACCAGAACATAGAATCTCTCCCGGTTCGCATTGTCCATTCAGAGTATTTATACAATTGCTATTATCTTCAACACATTGCCCATTACAAAACTCTCCAGAGGCACAAGGTAAATC
>CAYJUR010000149.1:0-2876 GCA_964373405.1 uncultured Methanosarcinales archaeon
AACATGGAGAATACAACAAAGCATATTATGAGAATCAATTAAGAATTTGGCAATCTGGAAGAAGAAATAGTTTTATTCCAAAAGAATTTCCAAGTTCTTCAAGATTAGTAGGATACAGCAACAGAACAGAAGCTGATGTGGAAAGAGAAAAAGAATTTTTCAGACAAAGAAATAATCAAAGCACACAATATGTGCCACAAAACACACCCCAACAAAGTATTAACACAAACAACACAACCCTTCAAAGATCTCCAACAAGGGGATCTCAACAAATGTCCCAACAAGCCCCCTCATCCTCCCCTTCCATATTGAGAGGGAGTTATAATGACCCAGAAACTAGAGCTAGAATAGAAGCAGACCTTGATCAATATAGGCAAGAAATGCTTAGAAAAAGAGAACAATATAAAAGAGAAGATGAAGAGAAGAGGTTGAGACAAGAAGCTCAATCGAGTTCAGGATGGAATCAACAATATGGGGGATTTGTTAGAAGTCAAACAATTATAGGCAATCCTCAAAATGACAGAAACAGAAATGCAAACAATACGTCAGAGCCAAGGAAATACAAAAGAGGCAACTTTTTTTTCGGAAATTAATTTTTTCTTTAGTTTTTTAAAAACTTAAACTTAAATAGGCTCAGTCCTAAATCCCTCACTTCCATTACTTTTTCTTTTCTAACTCCATTTTTCGATATAAATTTAGAAGTATTTTTAAAAATCTAATAACTATATTTTGGCGTTAGCCTTGAATAACTGCTTTTGAAATAGAAGTTAATTTTGAAGATTTGACTTCAATTAAGCTTCAGATTAGTGAATATTTGCCAAAAATCGACACCTTTAAATATTACCATCAAAGTATTTAACACAGCATGGGGATTATAGGATTTACGTTTACAAAAATTTCTGCAGAAAAGAAGCAGAATGTTAGAGGAAAGATTTCTGTCACTCATAATATTAATATTGATAGTTTTGAAGAACATAAGCTTAATTTGGGCACGGATAATGATAAAGCATTCAAAGTAAATTTTGAATTTGCGGTAGTGTATGAACCAAACATAGGAAGCATTACATTACAATCTGAAATTGTCGCGTTAGATGACAATAAGAAAGTTGAAGCAGCTTTAAAGAAATGGACAAAGGATAAAAAATTGGAAGGAGATTTAATGGCTCCTATTTTTGAATTTGGTCTAAAAAAAGCAAGACTTAAAGCATTGTTTATGGCGGAAGATATTAATTTACCCCCTCCATTCAAGCTTCCTGATATCAGTGTTAAGCCAAATAGTGCTCCGCCAACAGGCAAAAAATAGATAGTAAATTGATACGCAAATTTTATAAAATAGTCGCAATTCATTAACTCATTCTCATGGCAAACGAAATAAAACTGAAAGTCCACGAAGCAATGCAGGATGATGTGAATAAAGGTTTTGTTAGAATTGATTCTAATTATATGTCACAAATTGGTGTAAGACCTGGAGATATTGTAGAGCTCGAAGGGGGAAGAAAGACTGCAGCAATTGCTGTGAGGGCATATCCTGGAGATATTGGTTTAAATAAAATTAGAACAGATCCATTAATCAGAAGAAATGCAAAAACAGCAATTGGAGAAATGGTTACTGTTACTAAAGCAGAAGTTGTTGAGGCACAAAAAGTAGTTATTGCACCATCAAGAAAAGATATAAGAGTTAATGCTACAAGCCAAAGTATTTTCAAAAGAGGTTTGCTAGCAAGAGTTGTTAAAAAGGGGGATTTAGTTTCATTAGGTGGTGCAAAAAAAAGAAGACGAAGTATGAGTTCTAATCCAGTTTTTGATGACATATTTTCAGAAATCGAAGAAGATTTTGGTTTTGGAATGGAAGGAATGGGTTTTGGTCTTGGAAGTTTGAGATTCTCAGTCGTTGATACAAAACCAAAAGGGTATTGTATAATTACAGAAGAAACACAAGTTGAATGTAAACCAGAAGCAATTGATATTGTTGAAGAAGAACAAGTTGTTGAAGTAGCATATGAAGATATTGGTGGCTTGAGTGAAGAATTAAAGAAAGTAAGAGAACTAGTCGAATTACCATTAAAACATCCTGAGATTTTTGAAAGATTAGGTATTGAAGCACCAAAAGGTATTTTGATGCATGGTCCTCCAGGTACGGGAAAAACATTGTTAGCAAAGGCCGTTGCAAATGAAACAAATAGTAATTTTATTTTAATTAATGGTCCAGAAATTATGGGCAAATATTATGGGCAATCTTTGCCGGGCGATGAAAAAATATTAATTAAACAAAACAATATGTTCAAAAGAATCCCAATTGGAGATGTTGTCGAACAAAATATGCAAAATATTGAAGCAGTTTGTTTTGATAAAAAAGGCAAAATCAAAATTCTTCCAGTTACAGACTTAATAAAACACAAATTAAACTCTGAAATATTAGAAGTTAAAACAAGAAGTGGTAGAAAAATAAGAGTTACAGATGATCACTCCTTATTTACTATTGGAGAAAAAGGTATAGAGGATGTAAAAACGTCTGAGTTGAAAAATGGGTCGTACATAGCAGTTCCTAATCAAATTCCGTTCAATCCATACCCTCTTGAAGAAATTGATTTATTAGAAATATTAAAAGATGATGATTGTGGAATAGTTGTGAAAAACTTACAAGATGATATTAAAGAAGCAATTAAAATATTAGGCAACAAAAAAGTATCAGAAGTATTAAATGTAAAAGAAAGATATCTTTATGATTTAATCTCGAAAAATGTCGGGATTAAAGTAAGTAAATATGTGAAATTAATGAATGAATCTAATCTTCCTATTGACAAAAACTATGTTCAACTTTCTGCAAGGGGTAAAAGTATGCCTAGCCAACTTAAGTTAAGCGAAGATCTATGTTT
>CAYJUR010000150.1:0-1790 GCA_964373405.1 uncultured Methanosarcinales archaeon
ATGGTGTCTCATAATATTATTTCTTATGGTGTTGTTATTGTTACTTCCGACAAGCCTTATTCCGTCAGTGCTTGCGGGATTTCCAGAAGTCAATATGGTATTGTCGCGTATAACATTGTCCCTTGTTCCCTCAGTCATCTGAATCCCATATCCGTTATTGAAAGTAACATATATTGTATTCCGCCTGTGCTCTGAACTATTATGAGTTATTGTAAATCCCCTCTGGGTGCTCAAAATATCATTATCTAATATTATGTTGTCTCCACCAATACCATCTTCAAGAATGCCCTGAAAAGTTATATTCATTGTATTATTGACTATTGTGAAATTATTGCTTGAATGTAATCTTATTCCCTGGCCTCCATTAATTAGAACATCAATAATGTTTCCCTTTATTGTATTGTTTGTATTTAATGTGAAATAAAATGCAGGATCAGTATTGGCGTCTCTTAATGTGTTGTTTAATATTCTGTTGTGTGCTGAAGACTGTCCAAAAGCAATTCCTGAAGACAAACCTCCTCCATCTATTCCCCTGAAAGAATTCTTGTAAATAAAATTCCGCACACCGAAGAGGAATTCTATATGATCGTCCGTTGTATTATCAAAAATATTTCTGCTTATGTTGTTGTTATGTGCAGTTGTAAATCCTATAGCATCATCTCCTGCGTTCCAAAATGAATTATTGACAATTGTATTGTTATGAGCTCTTCCAAACATATGGTCAAGAACTGTGCCGTTGAATGTGTTGTTTCTTATAATGTTAAATGAAGAAACTGAAGAAGTGGCATTTGCATAAAACAATATTGAGTAATTTGTTGCGTTTCTCAATGTACTGTTTCTTATTGAATTGTGATGTGAATTATTCATGAAAAAATCGTTTTTGTTGAATCTTAGCCAGCTGTTTCTTAAAGTCGTTCTGTTTGCCTTTTGCGCATGAACACCATATGTATTTCTTGTCATGTTTAGATTTTGCAATGTGTTATTTGCAGATTTATTTTCAACTTTTATTGCGACAGTCCAGTTTGTCAGTGTGCAGTTTCTCAAAATAACATCTGAAGCGTTAGTTAGCCTGAAAGCAATTCCCGTCCTGTTTCCCACAAATCTTCCTCTTCCAGATCCCCCCTGAACACACTGAACTGTTATGTCGCTTGCAGTAATATTTACACAGCTTTCCCATTTGTCCATTGAACCATTAATTTGTATTGAAATATTTGTAGTAGTATTTGCATTCCTTAGTTCAACACCGCATCCAAGAACATCGTTTTTTGCATACTTCACATTCTCTCTAAATTTGAATTCTAAGTAATGCTCTTCTTGTGTAAGAACTTTTGAGGTAAATGTGCCTTCTTCAGAACAGTTATAGTATGGAGATATAATGCTCATCAACTGTCCTCTGCTAATGTTTTCAACATAACTGACAGGGGATGAACCGCATCTCAAATCAAGAAACTGAAGATCGTTTTCAGTTGAAGGCTCATCAATAGGAACTTCAGTAAAATCTGTCCCGTTTACAGCGGTTATAGTCAGATTATTTGTTCCATTTGTTCTAAATCTAACTGTCCAATTTCCATAAAGTTCTGGATAAGATTGAATATTTATAATCTCAATATATGAACCAGCATATGCGCTAAAATGAGTAGGATAAATAGTGATTGTTTTTGAATTTTCGTTATATTTAAATCTAATATCTGCAACAATCCATTCAGTTCTACAATAAAATAATTCATAATCAAAATTATCACATCTCTTTATCGCATTAACTCTTTTATTGTTTAATATTGGAAGAGTTA
>CAYJUR010000150.1:1800-2820 GCA_964373405.1 uncultured Methanosarcinales archaeon
AATTGCACTTTCAAACTGATTAATTCCTTCAACAACAACAACTTTTGTTGAAATTTTTGAATCATTTATTTCGTCTATTTTAACAATAACATCTTCTCCTGATGAAAATATATTTTCCGAATCAATAACAGCATTCATTATTTCAATTTGACCTTCATTTTTTTCAGAACTTAGATTAATATCTAATGTTCCATCATCATTTTCTTTTATGTCTTGTGATCCAATGTATCTCCCATATTTGTCTTCAAATATTAGATTAAATTTATTGAGATCTAACTTTTCCAATTTATTTATCAATCCATCAACCTCTATTTCTAGCTGAATATCTTTTCTATATGTAAAATCTGTAGCAACTATTCTTAATTTACTACTTCCTGTTTTAACTGGTTCCATTCTTAATATTTCGCCTATAATTTTAGGATTTAAATTTTCATCCCTTCCGACAACATAAACTAATTTTTCGTTATTTGGGTCGTTAAAATATTTTGAAAGATTTATTTCAGTAATTGTATTGTTGATGATTAAAAGTTTCAATTTTTCTGAAACTATTTGTGGAGGCAACTGTCGTCCCTCAATAACATAATTAATATTTGTTAAGTCTATACTTCCATTTAACACTTTAATTATCAATCTTATTTTTTGAGATATGTTTATTCCATCACAAGTCTCAAAACAATATCTATTGAAATTTCTTAAGACCAATTCTTGAGATATTGATTTATTTTCAGAATTGTTCTCGATTTCATTCAATATGAACTTATTAGTTTTAGTTTCAATTAATTCAGAACTTTTTAGTTGTGATGAATTTAACACAATATAACTTCTGTTATTAAATTGATCTTCTAAATAAATTAAAGCCCGAGAAGAAGGCCCAAATAAAGAACCTGTAATTGTAAGGGTTACAGGAGGGCCTTCAAGGGCAAAAGCAAGAACTTCATCTTGTGAAAACTGCCTGAAGACATTTTGTGAATATGATTTTTCGAAAGTAACTGCGCCTGTGTAAGTTAGATATTGTAAAAC
>CAYJUR010000151.1:0-2784 GCA_964373405.1 uncultured Methanosarcinales archaeon
AAAGAGAAAGTATATTTTAATCAATTTAGACAATAATGTTGTAAAAACGCGGGGGATAAACTTATAAACTCAAACTAAATTAACTCGCTTATGATAGGGATAATTAAAAAATTCATAAATAAGGTGTTTAGAGATTTATTTAAGAAAAAGAAACATCTAAAGATTGGTATATATGGACCTCCAAATGCTGGAAAAACAACTTTGGCAAACAGAATTTGTCAAGACTGGTTAGGAGAAGATATGGGTACTGTTTCAAATATTGCTCACGAGACTAGGGAAATTCAAATAAAAGAGCAAGTCAATATTAAATCTGGAAAAAAAGAATTAACATTTAATCTTGTTGATACGCCTGGGATTGCAACAAAAGTTGATTATGAAGACTTTATGAAGAAAGGTATGAAGAAAAACGAAGCAAAACAAAGAGCTAAGGAAGCAACAAAAGGAGTTATCGAATCTATAAAATGGCTTGATGAGATGGATGTTGTCATTGTTGTATTAGATGCTACACAAGATCCATATTCGCAAGTAAATATTACTATTGTTGGAAACCTTCAAGCAAGGAATATTCCTGTATTAATTGTCGCAAATAAAATAGATTTAAAAAAGGCAAGTGTTCAGAAAATAGAAGCAGCATTTCCTCAATATGAAATTGTGGGGATATCTGCAGAAAAGGGAAAAAACATAGACAAATTTTATGAAGGTTTGTTGGCTATAGCCGGGTGAAAGTGAAATGTTAACATTGCAATATATATCATATGGAGAGTTACAAAAGCTTAGTTCGGAAGGCAGATTAAAAGCAATATTAGGTCATGTTAAAGAAGATAGAATAGTTTTATTAGAAGGCAGATTAAAAAAGCAAGAAGAAGCGGATTTAATTAAAATAACTATGTTCAATATAAATGAAAAATTTAAAGGAGTAGAATTAGCTACATTTGATAATAGTAAAGAAGAACTTCCTACTATGAAGAGGGTTGTACAAAACATGATATTGGGTGACAGGCAAGGAATTACTATAATTGGTCCTGCATCTGTGATTAAGGAAATAAAAAGGAATCCAGGAAAAATTGAGCTTTTAACTGCAGCAAGCAAAAAGAAAAAATCAAGGAAAAAATAAAATGCCACATCAATGCGTAAGGTGCGGAACATTCTATAATGATGGATCAGATGCAGTTCTAAAAGGTTGTGAATGCGGTGCTAAACTATTCTTCTATGTCAGAAAGGAACAAATTGAGAGAGCAAAACAGAGTACTGAGAGTTTGTCAGAAATTCAAAAAATTCAGATGGAGGTAGATGTAAGAGACATTCTGGGGCAAACTGATATAAATGAGTCCGTTATTCTTGATTTTGAAAGTGTTAAAATCGCGGCCCCAGGAAGATATGAAATAGATTTAGTACATTTGTTCAAGGGCGATCCACTTGTCATTAAAATAGAAGATGGAAAGTATTTTATAGACGTGGCAAATACATTTAGGTCAAGAAAAGATGGCAAACAAACTCAACCAAGTCTTGGAAAGGATTCAGAATGATTCTGAAATAAAAAATCTTTGGATAGTTCAAAATATTAATTCTATTGACAGACTAAAAATCAATGATCATGGTCCGACTCATATAAAGATAGTTATGGAAAATGGGAAACTTTTAATGGATTGTGTTCAAAAGTTAGGATTAAAATCAAGTCTTGTTGAAAATTTCTCTGAAAACAAATTTATAGAAAAATTTAATTTCGATTTTGAAGATTCTGAAATAGTTGTTCAAGTATCTTTAGCATTGCACGATATAGGCATGTGTGTTCATAGAATAGAGCATGCTAGATTTTCAAATTTGTTAGCACCTAAAATTATTGAAAGATTGTTGGGAGATTTATATGACAAGAGACATTTAATTGTAATGCGCTCTGAAATAATGCATGCAATTGCCTGTCATCAAGGAGAATATAAATCATTTACATTAGAAGGAGAAATTGTTAGACTTTCTGATGCATTAGATTTATCAAAAGGAAGAAGTAAAATTCCTATACGGTTAGGTAGGGTTGACATACATGCAGTTGCAGCTCGAGGAATTGAAAAAGTTGAACTAAAATTCAATAAAAAATCAAAAAGACCAATCACTATATTTATTCATATGACTGATTATGCAGGAATGCTTCAAGCAAAACACATATTTGATGATGATGTTAAAGGAAGTAAGTTGGAAGATTTTATTAAAATTGAAATAGATCTGAAAAGAGAAAAGAGAACTGAAGAAATGATGATGTTTGATGAGAAACAAGGATTCAAATTAGTTGAGAATGGAAAGTGAATCTTTAAATATTGCTTCTAAATATGGGTAATAATGGTGCAGTAATTGGTGTTGAATTGGGTGACATAATTTATAATTCATGTATAGAAGAATTCGCTCCAAAAGTATCCAAATATATGCAAATACTTATTTCTTTATAAAGCTCAGTATATACTATATATATAGTATAATAATCGAAATAATATACCTCTTTCACTATTATAATTTCTAAAGGTGATGTAAAATGGAGATGAATGAAAAGTTAAAAAACATTTTTTATAAATCAGCAGCAGCAGCAACTTTGGTAGGCGCAATGGTGATTGGGTTTGACAAGTATTATGATGTTATTGTGAAACCAAAATCAGAATTACCTGAAGAAATTATAAAATATATAATAACCGCTGAAAACAACGAGCGTACTGAAGATGCAATTCACGAAGAAAATCATATGGAACTCCATAGAAGATGTAATCAAACAAATTCTGAGTTAGTTAAAAAGATTTATGA
>CAYJUR010000152.1:0-2686 GCA_964373405.1 uncultured Methanosarcinales archaeon
ATATTTCCATTTAATACATTCATTTAGAACAAAAAATTAAGAAGATATATAAAACTTTACTTCTCAAACTTATGTAATATTTGAGCTTCTTCAACAAAGGAAGGCAAATGTTTGACTTTTTGTTTCACATATCTGCCCCACAAAGGCATAATCTGATCTTTTGTAGAATTCAAATGTTCGCTTCCTATATATGGCGGATATTTGCCAAGATTCATTCTAATTCTTAATTCTTCCAAACACATCGTTTCGCGAATTGCATTTTCAATAGTATTATCATCAAACACTATTTTCATAATTTCGTTCCACAAAAATAGAGTGTGAACATTTTTCATATCCGGTCTCCATCCACCAAAAGCTATCTTTTTGTCACCTAAAGTTTGCGAATTTAAAATTCCTGGGTGTGTAATAAACACTTCAAACTCAGTATCTAAACTTGTGCCCGTCAAATCTTCCATTATTTTTAATGATCTTGCTTGATTAGATGCCCATTCGTCTCTTACCATTTTTCCATATTCTGAAGTTTGCATCATAATTCTCTTCCACATTGTTGTTCTCTTCATTTCTTCTATGAAATGAATTACCTTATTATCTTTAATTCCGTTAAGATAGTTTTCGTATGACTTTCTATCCTTATCTTTTGCAGCATGTACAAATTCATCTAGACTTTTTTCATATTTGAAATTACATTTAACTCCTTTTTCAGCATTACTCAAAGTATGATTCATTAAAAAATCCTCGTCTATCTTAAAAAACAGTTCCATATATTTCACAAGTTTATTTATTCATACGGATAAGTTCGTTACGAATTTATAAATTATGCGGTAGTTTTATGAGAGCATTACTTACACGAGACAAAATCTAAAATAATTAAAAAACGTCAATTTCCAACTAAATCTAGTTTTAGATGCAATCATTCAGGACTTCGTTAAGATGAATTCTTAGATATGATTATCTAAAAATTCATGTAAGCGTAAGCTATGTAAGAATGCTTCAAAAAGGAAGCTAATTTTGAATTTAGTCAAATAATCAAAATTTCTCAGTAAAATATAAAAACACACTACCCTGCCTTTAACATATGACAGATTGTATCTTTTGTAAGATTGTGAAAGGCGAAATTCCGTCACATAAGGTTTGGGAAGACAAAGAACATACAGGATTTCTAGATATTAATCCAAGAAAGAGAGGACAGACATTAGTAATAACAAAAAAACATTTTGATAGTTATTCATTCAATTTGCCTGACAAAGTTTTCAGTAAGCTATTTTTGGCTGCCAAAAAAGTTGGAAAAATTATTGACAAAGCACTAAATACAGAAAGGTGTGTTATGATAACTGAAGGTTATGGTGTAAATCATGTTCATATAAAATTATATCCTTTTACTAAAGGTTCTTACGAAGGCTCGACATCAACAGAATTAGGTCCAAGAGCGTCTGACGAAGAATTGAAGAAGATTGCTGAGAAGATAAGGAAATCTTTCAAATTATGATTTTCTAATAAAGACCAATAATTAATAACAATTAAAAGTCTGACAATTAAAGTTTCTAAAATGTGCGGTATAATTGGCTACATTGGTTATAGGGAAGCTTCTCCTTTACTATTTAATGGCTTATTAATAATGCAATACAGAGGTTATGATAGTGCCGGAATTTCTGTTATAAATAAAGACAAAATCGAAACCGTAAAAAAGAAAGGCGAACCTAACAACTTAAAAGAAGAAATAAATACTTTAGAAGGAAAAATTGGAATCGCACATAATAGATGGGCGACTCACGGTGCTCCATCAGAAAAAAATGCCCATCCGCAAACAGATTGTAAAAATAATATTTATGTTGTTCATAATGGAATCATAGAAAATTATGTAGAATTAAAGGCAATATTAGAATCAGAAGGTCACAAATTTAACTCAGATACGGATACAGAAGTTCTTGCACATTTAATAGAAAAATTCTATGAAAAAGATTTAGAAAAAGCAGTAGTTAAATCGCTAAAATTAATTGAGGGCCCGTATGGAATTGCTGTTATGCGAAATCAAGAAGAAAAAATAGTGTGCGCAAGAAGAGGATCCCCATTGTTTTTAGGAATTGGAAAGAATGAAATATTTGTTGCGTCTGATAAATCAGCATTTTTAGAACATACAAAAGATTGTGTGGAACTTTCCGATAATCAATATGCAGTCATAGAAAAAGACAAATATGAAGTCCACGATTTGAATGGAACAAAAATCGATCCAGAAATTGAAAAAATTGAAATAGATATTCAACAAATCCAAAAACAAGGTTATAAATTTTTTACTCTTAAAGAAATAATGGAGCAACCAGAATCTGTAATAAACACAATGAGAGGAAGAATTCATAACGGAAGAATCAAATTAACCCTAGACATAGATGCGAATAGTATAAATAGAATAATTATAGGTGCATGTGGAACAAGTTATTATGCTGCTTTAGCAGGAAAACATTATATAGAACGATTTTCTAACATTCCTGTAGAAGTCGATTTTGCATCCGAATTCAGATATAGAAATCCCGTAATTAATAAAAACGATTTGTTCATAGCAATTTCTCAGTCTGGAGAAACATTAGATACAATGGAAGCAATAAAAGAAGCAAAAAATATAGCATCATAATGCTTAGTAATTGTTATTGTATTTGTTTGTATGACTTCTTGAGTAGTTGATTCAGTTATT
>CAYJUR010000153.1:0-2686 GCA_964373405.1 uncultured Methanosarcinales archaeon
TTCTACATCCACACTCTTTCCCTCCAGGACGCTCTTCCGATCTAAATATCCCCTTTCATAACATATGGCATTTCGAAATCTGGCTTTAATTTTATAACTCGGTCATATTCCATAAGAGAATGTTCTACATCTCCAAAATTATTCAATCTATTTGCTTCCTGATAAATCGCTTTAGGATCGTCTGGAGATAATCTTAACTGATCTTGTATCATTCTATCATATCTTTCTAATTTTTCTCTTACAAACTCTTCATCCCTAACATCTCCATAATGATGGATTCCAATTTGTAATTTTGCAATCTTTCCACCAAACTCAGTAATTGAGTTTAACACAGATTCATGAATTTTAGAATTATATTTTATTCCCATATCCATTCTAAATAATCTTATTAAAGGAACAATATAATATCCTTTAGCATCTCCACCTAAATCCCCATAACCATCTGCAACCCTCCATCCATATGTTGCTTCATTATTGTTGTAATTAATTTGATCAAGTATAAATCCTACGTTGTAAACTTTCCCATTTCCTCTTTTTTCGTCTTCCTCTTTCAACAAATCTTTGATTTTTAACAAATCTTCTTTTTTAATGACTTCATCCGCGTCAAGAAATAAGACCCACTCAGATGTAACTTTTTCTAATGCTTTATTTTTCGCTTCCGAATAATTATCCGTCCAGACAAATTTAGAAACTTTAGCATCTGCTTCTTTTGCAATTTCTTCAGATTTGTCCGTAGTTCTATCATCTACTAAAACAATAATTTCATCGACTTCTCCTTTTATAGTATTCAGACATTGTGGAAGATAGTCCTGTTCGTCCTTTACAATTAATGCGACTGATAGAGTCATATTATTTCAATCCCCCATATATTAGTATATTCGAAAGGAAAGAAATAAGTATTTAAAGCTTGGGGTTAGAAATTCTGGATTTTAATAACATAATCATAGAATACTTTAAAATTTGCATCAAAGAATTCATGATATAAGAAAGTGAGCTTTGAATTATTATTTTTGGTTTAAAATCGTTAAAATATTTACATTCCCATATCCATACCACCACGCGGCATAGGATTCTCTTTTTTGGTACTACCTAAAATAACATCATCTATTCTTAATATCATAACTGCAACTTCTGTAGCCGAACGTATAGCATACGTCTTAACTTTCAAAGGCTCTATAACACCTTTCTTTAAAGCATCCATTGCTTTTCCTGTATCAACATTAACTCCCGACCAAATATCGCCTTTCTCATGCAAACTTTTTAATTCAGTTAATATTTCTATAGGATCCATACCAGCATTTTCTGCAAGTGTTTTAGGAATAATTTCTAACGCATCCGCAAACGCATTAACAGACAATTGCTCACGACCAGAGAATGTTTTCGCAAACTTTCTTATTTCTTTAGATAATTCTATTTCAGGCGCACCTGCTCCAGCAACAATTTTCTTAAGCTTTAATGCACTAATCAAATCGCCAATCGCATCATCTACTGCCCTTTTTGTTTCTTCAACAACATGTTCTGTCCCACCTCTAACTAAAAGAGTAACAGCTTTTGGATTCTTACATTTTTCAACATAAATCATATCTTCATCACCAATTTTTTCTTCCCTTACTGAACCAGCAAAACCTAAATCATCTTTTTTCACATCATCAAGAGATGTAACAATAGAAGCACTTGTCGCTTTAGACAATTTTTCCAAATCTGATTTTTTAACACGACGAGCAGCAAATATTCCAGCCTTAGCTATCAAGTACTGAGCCATGTCATCTATACCTTTCTGACAGAAAACAACATTTGCTCCAGTTTTAATAACTTTATCAACAATTTTCTGCAACATTCGTTCCTCCTGATCCAAAAATGCCTGCATCTGATTTGGATCGTTAATTTGAATTTTTGCGTCCGTCGAAGTTTCCTTTAATTCAATAGCTTCATTATATAATAATATTTTTGCATTATCTATTTTCACAGGCATCGCACTATGAACTTTTTCTTTGTCTAACAAAATGCCACGAATTAAAACAGAATCATCAGCACTTGCACCAACCCTTTTCTCGATTTTGATATTGTTAATATCAATTTCTCCTTTTTCATCCGCAACTTGCACTACTGCTTCAACAGTTAAATCTGATAATCTTTCTCTAGAAACTTCTGCGCATTTACCGGTCATTGCAGTCATAGAAATTTTTTTAAGAATATCTTTTTTTGAAACGTCAACAGGCATTCCAATTTTATCAAGTACTTCTTGTGCTTTTTCTTGAGCTAATCTATATCCCCGTATGATTACTGTTGGATGTATTTTTTGATCCAATAATTCTTCAGCATTTTTCAATAATTAGCCAGCGATAACTACAGCTGTTGTAGTTCCGTCACCAACTTCTGTCTCTTGCGTTTTTGCGATTTCGACAATCATTTTCGCAGAGGGATGTTCTATTTGAATTTCTTTTAGAATAGTAGCACCATCGTTTGTAACAATCACATCGCCTAAAGAATCAACAATCATTTTATCCATACCTTTCGGACCAAGTGTTGTTCTAACAGTTTCAGCAACTAATCTTGCTGCCATTATATTATTTCTTTGAGCATCCCTGCCCGTAGTTCTCTGACTATCTTCGGGCATTATATATATAGGTTGAACTTGTTGTTGTGCCATATCAAATAAAGCTAATTTAGCTTTCCCCCTAGCTCA
>CAYJUR010000154.1:0-2660 GCA_964373405.1 uncultured Methanosarcinales archaeon
ATAAGAAAGCAGATACATGTGCATTACGGCAATATGCGCGATTTTTCAACAATAGCAAGAGCAATAGAAGACTCAAATCCTGACGAGATTTATAATTTAGCAGGGCAGTCGGATGTCGGCATCTCTTTCAAAGTACCTGAAGAAACTTTAGACATTAATTTCAATGGACTTGTGCGCGTAGTCTCAGCCGCATTTCCACTTAACCCTAAAATAAGAATTTATCAGGCATCGACAAGCGAACTGTATGGCGCCAAAAAAAATTATCCATTAAATGAAAAAAGCATATTTGAGCCAGCGAACCCATATGCAGTCGCGAAATTGTATGGATTCTGGATGACGAAAATTTATAGATCTGCTTTTAACATGTTTACCTGCAATGGCATCCTGTTTAATCACGAATCGCCTTTAAGGGGTTTGGAATTTGTTACTAGAAAAATTTCAAATGCTGTTGCGAAGATTGCATTGGGGATTGAAAAAGAATTGAGATTGGGGAATTTAGATGCGAAAAGAGACTGGGGATTCGCACCAGAATATGTTGAGTCGATGTGGAAAATGCTTCAACAGAAAGAATCTGATGATTATGTAATTGCAACTGGTGAAACACACACAGTCAAAGAGTTTGTCGAAAAGGCTTTTGATACTGTAGGTCTTGATTGGCAAGAACATGTCAAAATAGATGATAGATTTATTAGACCGTTAGAAACGGATCACTTGCTTGGCGATCCTTCGAAAGCAAAGGAAAAACTAAAATGGGAACCAAAAACAAAATTCTCTAAGCTTGTTGAGATAATGACAAAAGAAGATTTGAATAGATGGAAGAAATGGCAGAATGGTGAGAGATTTCCGTGGGATGCCGCGCATTATCCAGACGAGCATAGAATAATGTCGTTGAAATTCAAATTGGATAGATGATTACATTAAACTTGTAACTAAAATTTATTTATTCTAACACAAATAATAAGCAATGTCTGTTGAGAAAATTGAATTCGATAACAAACTTTTTGCAATAATTATTAGAAGCAATCTACAGCTTGAGGGATCAAAGTTTTTTACGCCTGATCATTTCACACTTCAATTAGGCGCTCATTTCAAAAAAGTGGGTTCAGAAATTGTACCACATAAACATCTGGAAACTCAGAAATTAATAACAAGCATTCAAGAAATGCTTCATATTCAAAGTGGCAAACTGGAAGCAAATTTTTATGATGACAACGGACAGAAAATTGCCAGCACTATATTGCATCCGGATGATACCATACTCCTTGTGGAAGGTGGCCATGGATTCATGGCGTTGGAAGATTGCAAATTTTTTGAAATAAAACAAGGACCGTACGGCGGCGTGACAGAAGATAAAATAAAATTTGGTGATAAGCATTGATTAGAGTTTGTGAACCTGTTATTGGAGAAAAAGAATTGGAGAATGTTGTTGAATGTCTAAAAACAAATTGGATTTCTTCGAAAGGAAGATTCATTGATGAATTTGAACGGAGCTTTGCAAAACTTGTCAATGCCAAGCACGGAATAACTACAACAAACGGCACGACGGCTTTGCATCTGGCAGTTGAAGCTTGCAAAATTAAGAGAGGGGATGAAGTTATAATGCCTGCTTTTACTATGATATCCACTGCCTTTTCTGTTGCATATGGCGGTGCCAAACCAGTGCTTGTTGATTCCGAATTGGGAACATGGAATATGGATGTTTCTAAAATACAAGAAAAGATTACAAAAAAAACTAAGGCAATAATGCCAGTTCACACTTACGGACATCCTGTAGATATGGACCCTATTTTAGAGTTAGCAGAAGATCAAAATTTGAAAGTGATTGAAGATGCTGCGGAGGCGCATGGCGCTGAATATAAAGGGAAAATAGTTGGATGTTTAGGGGATGCTGGTTGCTTCAGTTTTTACGCAAATAAAATTATAGCAACGGGCGAAGGTGGAATGGTTGTAACAAACGACGATGTGATTGCTGAAAGAGCAAGATTTCTCAAAGATTTAGCATTCCCTAGGGGCAAGGAGCGCATTTATCTTCATGATGAAATAGGTTTTAATTATAGATTAAGCAATATTCACGCTGCTATAGGCGTTGCTCAGTTAGAAAAATTCAACGAGCATATCGAAACCAAAAGAAAAATGGGAAAATTATATAACTCATTGTTAAAAAATGTGTCTGGCATCACGCTACCACCAGAAAAACCATGGGCAAAGAATGTTTTTTGGATGTATGGCATTCTAGTTGAAGACGATTTTGGCGTTAGCAGAGAGAAACTAATGGAAAGGTTGGAGAAGAGAGGCATAGAGACGAGAATGTTTTTCATTCCTATTAGCAGACAACCAGCATTTACTAAATTAGGCTTATTCAAAAACGAAAAATATCCGATAGCAGATGAACTGTCAAGAAAGGGATTATATTTACCTTCTGGCTTAGGTCTAACAAAAGATGAAATTAAAACTGTATGTGATGCTATAGTCGACATACAAAATAAAGGTGAATAAATGTCAGGAAGTTTTGAAGAGAAATATGCGAAATATTATGATATAATTTATCATGATAAAGATACTGAAAGTGAATGCGACTTTGTTGAAAAAATATTCAATAAATTTTCTGATAAAAAACCAAGGAAAATACTTGATATAGCATGCGGAACTGGAAGGCATTC
>CAYJUR010000155.1:0-2657 GCA_964373405.1 uncultured Methanosarcinales archaeon
TGAAACACACTACTAACCCTGACATTATGTACAAACAATATTGGTATATGTCTGGTATAAATAAAACTATGACTGATGCATTAAAAGACATCGTCGAAAAAATTGAAAAAATTGTTGAATTTAATAAAAATGACATCGTTCTTGATATTGGATGCAATGATGGAACACTTTTGAGAAGCTATTCTAAAAATGAGATAAGGCTTGTTGGAATAGACCCTGCAAAAAATATGGAAAATTTCTCAAGAGTTGGAACAACAAAAATAATAGTTGACTATTTTAGTTCAGAAAGATTTCATAAGGAATTCCCTGAAGATAGGGCGAAAATTATCACAAGCATTGCCATGTTTTATGATTTAGATAATCCCAATAAATTCGTTAATGATATCAAACAATGTTTGCATGATGATGGAGTATGGATAATTCAGATGAGTTATTTGCCTTTGATGTTAGAGCAGAATGCATTTGATAACATATGCCATGAGCATGTTTGCTATTACTCTCTCCTTTCTCTGGAAAATCTGCTTTGCAGGCATAATCTTGCCATCTTTGATGTTGAGTTAAATGATGTTAATGGCGGTAGTTTTAGGGCTTATACCAAACACAAAAATGTAAAGATTAAAAATTTTGAAGATGGAAGTAATAGAGTGGAGGAATTAAGAGAATATGAAAAGTCACTTGGACTTGATTCCAAAAAAGCTTATGAAGAGTTTGCTAAACGAGTTGAAGGATTTAAGAAAAGAACATTGAACCTTATTAGAGAGGTGAACAAAAATGGAGGAAAATTGTATGCCTATGGCGCATCCACAAAAGGCAATACTTTGCTTCAATATTATGACCTTAATAACTCACACATTATCGCAGTTGCTGAAAGAAATCCAATGAAATATGGTAAGAAAACAATTGGGAGTTGGATACCTATTATTTCAGAGCAGGAGGTTAGGAAAGCCAAACCAGAATACCTTTTAGTCTTACCTTGGCATTTTTTTAAGGAGTTTAAAGAAAGAGAAAGAGAATTTTTGCAGAATGGAGGAAGATTTATATTGCCCTTACCTGTACCAAAAATCGTAACTAATGAGGGAGAGAAAGAATTTTGAGATGAAAAAGGTACTAATCACAGGAATAACAGGACAGGATGGAAGTTACTTAGCTGAATTTTTATTGAAAAAAGGATATGAAGTCCATGGAATTATTCGTAGAACTGCATTGGAAGATCCTGAACAGAGACTAAGAAGAATTAATCACATTAATGAAAAGATAATTTTACATTCTGGATCCATTGAAAACTATGCTAGCATTCTTGATATATTTGAGAAAGTTAGACCTGATGAATGTTATCATTTAGCAGCCCAGAGTTTTGTAAAAGAATCCTTCGAAGATGCTCATTCAACATTTAACATCAATATAAATGGTGTTTTGCATGTTCTATCAGCAATAAAACAAATAATTCCTAGTTGTAAATTTTATTTTGCTGGAAGCTCTGAAATGTTTGGAAAAGTTCAGGAAGTCCCTCAAACAGAGAATACAAAATTTTATCCTAGAAGCCCATATGGCGTGAGCAAGGTTACAGGTTTTGATTTAACTAGAAATTACAGAGAAAGCTATAACTTATTTGCATGTTCAGGAATTGCTTTTAATCATGAATCTCCAAGAAGGGGATTTGAATTTGTAACAAGAAAAATCTCTTCTACAATAGCAAAGATAAAACAAGATAAAACTAATATTTTAGTGCTTGGAAATTTAGATGCAAAAAGGGATTGGGGGTTTGCCGGGGATTATATCGAGGCTATGTGGCTGATGCTGCAGCAAGAAAAACCAGATGATTTTGTTATATCTACTGGTGAAAATCATTCTGTCAAAGAATTTATTGATTTGGCATTTAAACATGCTGAGATAAAATATGAACTAATTGATTTAAATAATCTTTCTGAAAAAGAGGCAGATAAAAGAATTGAAGGATTTAAAAAACAGAAAAATAAAGCATTTGTAATTCAGCATCCTAAGTTTTATAGACCTACGGAAGTTCATGAATTATTGGGAGACTCATCAAAAGCCAGAAAAATTCTCAAATGGAAGCCAAGAATAACTTTTAATGAACTTGTAAAAATGATGGTTGACAATGATATAAAATTGGTTAAGAGTAGTTGATTCTCAAAGCTTTTTTCTTAATCCAAAAGCTAGAATTAGACTGTGCCTTATGTCTGCTCCAAATAGATTAAATTTTACCCAGCCTGTGGAAGTTTTTTCAACAATATTGAATAATTTATTAGGTTTAAGCTTTATGAGTTGTTTAATAATTGGCCTTGATTTAGGAAACTTTACTAAAAGCCAGAAGAAACTTTGAATGTTAAGTATTTCATTTTTATTTTTTGCTGCATTATATTTTTTTGTAAGTGGATGGAAAAATAGAGAAAATAGAAAGATTGCTGAACCTTTGAAGATATGGAATATTAGTTACCCTAGTAGCTTGAAAGTCCCTGAATACTATTACGAAGATATTTTACCAAATCCAAAAGTAACAAGTCTTGAAGGTAGATATTAAAATGGATATAATTAATCTTACTAATTATGATTGGAATTTTTGAATCTATTTAGGGATTTAGGGAGCTCAGTAGAAATGCTCTACTGAGAAAAAATAATTAATAAATTTCCTAGCATTA
>CAYJUR010000156.1:0-2611 GCA_964373405.1 uncultured Methanosarcinales archaeon
TCATATGTTTTTGATTCTCTTTCTTCATATGTAGCTTTTATTAGATTTGAAACAGGCGAAATTACTTTTATATCCGTTTGTTTCATAAATTGTATATCTATAATTTGACAATCCCTATTTTCTCCAACTACATAATGAGCTATTTCATCTAATGGAGCTACTGTTGCAGATAATCCTATTCTTGTGAAATTACTTAGTAGATTTAATCGTTCTAAAGAAATTGATAAATGAGTTCCTCTTTTGTTTTCTGCTAAAGCGTGAACTTCGTCTATAACACACCACCACAATTGTTTGAGATGGTCCCTAAATTTTAGTGAAGATAGGACTATTGCCAAACTTTCTGGAGTTGTTACCAAAATATGTGGCGGTTTTTTTGTCATCTTTGACTTTTCATAAGCTGTTGTGTCTCCTGTTCTGACTGCCACTCTTATGTCAATATCTTTGTTGTATTTTTCTTTTGCCAATGCTTTAATTTCTTCTAAAGGTTGTTTTAGGTTTACCGCAATATCGTTGTTTAAAGCTTTTAATGGAGAAATATACACACAATAAACTTGGTCTGACAGAGAGTTTGTTTCTGCCAAATTTACAAGTTCGTTTAATATTGATAAAAATGCCGTAATTGTTTTTCCAGAACCTGTTGGAGCAGAAACTAGAACATTGTTTCTTTTATGGATTTCCATTACTGCGAATTTTTGTGGGGGTGAGAATGCTTTAAATCTAGAAAAGAACCAGTCTTTGACTATAGGATTGAGTATACTTATTATTTCTTCTTCCGTATCTTCTACTTTTTTGAATTGTATAAATTTTGATTCACCCATATTGTACTCCTAAATGTAAAGTATTTAAAGTTAACTTAAAATTTTAGTAAATGTGATTACATAGTCAAAATTCGATTACTTCCTAACTTGCTGTTTCGATGCAAATATTACTTAATTTATAACTTGTTGAGGGTTGATGATGTATTTTGGCACAATCAGTTTCATAATATTTTCCGTCTGAAGAAGGCAATTTCAGTTGGTGACAAAATGTCACCACCTCACTTCCTTCTTCTCTTAGCCTTTGACTTAGCTTATTCCAATATTTTCTGCCATCTTCACTTTCAGCCAAGATTCCAACTATATCAACAACTGAGAACCACCATTCATCATTATACCATATTCTCCTTATATTCTTCCCCTGAAAAACAACTATTGCTTTATTTGCGTCCATCAATCTCTTATTTCAATTTCGATTTATAAAGCTTATTCGTGTGGTTGTCCAGTGGGGGAGTGGAAGTACCTCAATCTAATTCAAATATCAATGGTCTATGATCAGAAATGTTAATTTCAGAACAAATGAAGTTTTTAATAGGTATTTCTTTGGGATATACTACATAATCAAAAGTTTGGTTTTTATTAGGATATGAAATATATGATTTTTCAAGATAAGTAGCAGAATAATTAATTGGTAGCTTAAGAGTTACAAAGTCTTCTTTAAATATATTGAAATCGCCAACAAAAATAGGTCGAATTCCCAAACCATTTACAATCTCTTTTGTTTCTTCCCAATGTTTAGATGCAAATTCCTTATTATTTGAAAAGTGTAGATTCACTATATAAAGTTCTTTTCCTTCAGTTAATTTGAAAATCACTATTCCCCTTTGATATTTATCGTTTTTTTCTTTATTTAATATGTGATGTTTGATTATTGTAATTTTTTTCTTTGATAATATAGCAACTCCTTGCTTATAACTATGGTTCCCTAAATCTTTTTTTGTTGTACAATCAAAAATCGTATTGAAAAATGTTTTACAATATGGATATTTCAACTCTTTATTAATTTCTTGTGCGAGATTTTGATTAACTGGATTGTTATATCTTTCATCGTCATTTATCTCTTGAAACAATATTAAATCAGGATTTTCTTGTTTAAAGAAATTAATAAATTTATACTTTCTACTAATCCACTCGTGATAGTTCCAAGTATTTAGGGAAATTATTTTTAATGTCATGGTTTTCAAATCGAGTTAATATATCTAATTGCTTCTGTAAATTCGTCCTTAGTTATATTCTTTATGATTTTTGCACTTCCTATACTTGTAGGAATTACATAAAATAATCCTTGACCTCCTCTTTGATAAATTAATTTTGAAATTTTTGTCCATAATTTGTCAACATCTAAGGAGTTGTCAAAATAATCCAGATTTAATTTTTTCATTGTTTTAAATATTCTTTCCGAAGATTTTTGCGAAATTTCTTTTTTACAAAATGAGATAGCCGTAGCTATAGCAATTCCCATTGCTACTGCACTTCCATGAGGAATTTTAAAATCAGATAAGTCTTCAATTGGATGCCCTACAGAATGTCCAAAATTAAGAATTCTTTCAAACGACCTTTCATAACAATTATTTCCAAGCATAGTAATTTTTTTTTCAATAACATAAAACATGGAAAAAAATCCTGACCATCATCAATTTTTTCTTCTTCGGGGTGAGGAATCCTTTGATCGTCAATTTTCTCCTTGTGATTTACATTCCTTTTTATTCTTCGATTATTTGTATTTGAAGAGAATTGTCAATTAATTTTCTCTTCATTGTACTTAATTTTTACAGAAGAAAAATTTTTTATTTCAC
>CAYJUR010000157.1:0-2564 GCA_964373405.1 uncultured Methanosarcinales archaeon
GCTGTCAGAAGATTTTTGCACGTTTCTAGGCCTGTGGATGGCTGAAGGGTCATATAATAGAGATAATATAAGGTTATCTTTGCACAGAAAAGAAGAAGAAATATTTGGAGAATTGTGTCGAAAATTGTTTGGCTTTGTTACAATATACAGAAAGAAAAATAGCTTAGGAAGTGATATATATATCAATTCAGTTACATTAGGAAGAATTATGAAAGCTCTCGGTTTTAATTCGGGGGCAAGAAAAAAACAGATCCCTCAATTCGTTTACAATCTTTCAAGGGAAAATTTAAGTGCATTTTTGAGAGGTTATTTTTCAGGTGATGGCACATTAAATACAAAGACTCCTTGTCCTATGGTGGAAGTCTGTACAGAAAGTGTTAATTTAGCGGATGATATATCTTATTTATTGTTACAATTTGGGATTGTGGCAAAAATCTATTCAAGAAAAAATAGGCCTCAAAAAAGAATATGTTTTGCAGATTATGAGAACCTTGAAAAATTTAATGAAATTGGATTTTTCGATGAAACTAGAAATAAATTGATTCAAGATTATACAAGAGTACAGAAATTTTCAAGACGAAATCAAATTCCTATCAAAGGAAATATTAAAAATTTAGTAAATTCAAATTATAAATTAAAATCGTGGCGAAAATCAGCCACAATTGGCAAACAAATTTTGGAAGAATTAAACCTTCTTGAAAATGATGATATTTATTGGGACAAAGTTATGAGTATAGAAAAAGTAAATGAAAAGCATGAATTTGTTTATGATATTTCAGTTCCTGGCGCCGAGAATTTTATTTCAGGATTTGGGGGTATATTTGCCCACAATAGTGAATCAAACCTAAGAGACAAATTTGAAGAAGCAGAAAAAAATGCGCCATCAATTATTTTTATTGATGAAATTGACGCAATCGCAACAAAAAGAGAAGATACTCACGGAGAAGTTGAGAGGAGAGTTGTTGCACAATTATTAACTTTAATGGATGGTTTAAAGAGCAGAGGAAAAGTTGTTGTGATTGCTGCATCAAATATGCCAAATATGTTAGATCCAGCATTAAGAAGGCCTGGGAGATTAGATAGAGAAATCGAAATAGGAGTTCCAAAAAAAGAAGGACGATTAGATATTTTAAAAATTCATACAAGAAATATGCCTTTAAATTCTGAAGTTGATTTGGAAATGTTTGCAGAAATTACTCATGGATTTGTTGGAGCTGATTTAGAATCTTTATGTAAAGAAGCAGCAATGATTGTTTTAAGAAAAGTATTGCCAGATTTAAAATTGGATGAAGAAGAACCCATACCAAAAGAAGTTTTGGAAAGAATGATTCTTTCAAATGAAGATTTTCAAGAAGCATTACGTGTAGTTAGACCATCTGCAATGAGGGAAGTTTTAGTAGAAATTCCTAATATTAAATGGTCTAATATTGGAGGTTTAGACAATGTTAAACAAGAATTAATTGAGGCAGTAGAATGGCCCTTGAAACATCCTTTGGCATTCAAGAATATGGGAATTAAACCTCCTAAAGGAATTTTACTTTATGGTCCTCCTGGAACTGGAAAAACATTGTTGGCAAAAGCTGTTGCCAATGAAAGTCAGTCCAATTTCATTTCAATAAAAGGTCCTCAAGTATTAAGTAAATGGGTTGGTGAAAGTGAGAAAGGAATAAGAAAAATATTTGATAAGGCAAGACAAACTGCACCATGTGTTGTATTTTTTGATGAGGTCGATTCAATAGCTCCTAAAAGAGGATTAAGTTCAGATTCCTCAGTTACAGAGAGAGTTGTTAATCAGATGCTTACAGAAATTGATGGTCTTGAAGATTTAAATCAGGTTGTTATTATTGCAGCAACTAATCGTCCAGATATGTTAGATAGCGCATTATTAAGACCGGGAAGATTGGACAGATTAATTTTAACAGATATTCCTAATGAAGAAAGTAGATTGAAAATATTTGAAGTGCACTCCAAAAATATGCCTTTGAAAGATGTTGATTTAAAGGAATTGTCAAAGAAAACAGATGGTTATGTTGGTGCAGATATTGAAGCGATATGTAGAGAGGCCGGAATGCTTGCTTTAAGAGATAATATTGAAGCTAAAGAAGTTGGAATGGAGTATTTTGAGAAAGCATTGAAACTCGTTCGACCATCTGCATCAAAAGAAGTTCAAAAGATTTATTCAGAACTTCAAGATAAGTTTAAGAAACAAGCAGCAGCAGAAATCAAAGAAAAGAATTATATGAGTTATGTTGGATGAATATTAATTGTTTGTTGAATTTAAAAATAATCTTTCTGCCTTCATGAATTTCAAGACACACATTTTACATTATTCAATACTTGAAGCTAAGAATGGCTCTAAAATAGCATCTAAGAATTATGTATAAAAGTAATCTGATTTTGAACATCCATATATCTAAATTAGTCATAGAATCCGAAAGCTAAATAAAGTCCATTTAATCCTACTTAATGTATGGATATAGGTGACAAAGTTAGAATAAAGACAAAAGATTCTGTGTACGAAGGTACATTGATGCCTAACGAAACAGATAATATTGTTCTAAAGT
>CAYJUR010000158.1:0-2528 GCA_964373405.1 uncultured Methanosarcinales archaeon
AGCATCGATTATTGGTTCTATTGTTGTTGGCGGAATTAAAAAAATAGGAACAATTGCATATCTTGCTTTACAGGGAGGCATTAATACTACTAATTTCATAATTTCTTTATTAACTTTTTATTCGATAGATAAAGCAAGAAATGGAGCTATTATTGCAGTTCAGGAAATTGTTGGTAACATATCAACATTAGATTTATTGTATATAGTTTGTGTGATATTGATTTCTGCGGGATTGGCAGTTTTTTTAACTATGTTTTTTGCCAAAAAGTTTTCAAAAATGATAGAAAAAGTAAATTACTTATATTTGAGTTATTCAATAATTGGTTTGATACTAATATTATGCGTTGTGTTTTCTGGTTTTGTTGGTTTATTTATTCTATTTATTGCTACAATGATAGGTTTAATTCCTATTTATGTCGGCATAGGAAAGAATCATTCAATGGGATGTTTATTGATTCCTGTGATATTGTATTTTTTATTGTGAGATTGATTTTCACTTAAGCCACAAACTATATAAACCCAAATAGAACCTTATTTGGTAATGGCAAATTCAATGTGGCTTACGGAAGAGCAGAAAAGAAGAAGATTGTGGGCAATTATTATTGGAGTTTTTATTATAGGAATTATTTTATTAGCAACAATCCCTGACTGGGGTTCTGATGATGTTTCTGATGGAATTAATATTACTCTAGTTGCAGCACAAAATAACGAAATGAAGAATGAACTTGAAAATATCAAAGCAACGCTTCAAAATACAATGGAAAAGTCAAAAGATAATGAGGCAAAGTTAAAAATCTTAGAACAAGAAAAAGTTTTGGCTGACAAGGAAAGTTTGAATAAAAGAATTTTGGAACTTGAAACAAAGAGTACGGAAATGAACAAAACAATAATTTCTTTGCAAGAAGAAAATAAAAATCAGAAAGCTATAATTGAAAGTTTGGAAGATGAAGTTGATAATTACAAAATCAGATTAGAGATTGCTCAAGCACAAATAAATCGTTTGAATCAGACGAGTGGTACTGGGTGATTGTTTCTGAGATATTGCTGTAATTCAAAATATCCTTATTTATTAGAATAATTCTATAAGGACTTCGTCATAATTTCATTATAGAATTAAAAAATCTATTTCTTCTTTAAGAAAAACAACAATATAGCCTTTTCCATATGCATTCGATTTTCGGCTTGATCAAAAACAACAGATTGTTTTCCATCAATTACATCTTTTGAAACTTCCTGCCCTCTTAATGCAGGAAGATCATGCATAAAAATCGCGGTGTGTTTCGCATGCTTCATTAGATTTTTATCAACCTGAAATTTGTATAAATCTTTTACTCTTCTTGGCTTTTCTTCTTTAGGTATTCTATAACTCATCCAAGAATCTGTATAAACTATGTCTGAGTGTTTTACTGCCCTTTCTGGTTCGTCTGTGATTTCGATTTTAGGAATTCGTTTATTATATTTCTTAGCCAATTTTATTCCCAATCTTACAATTTCTGGATTTGGCATATACTCTTTTTTATTAGGACATACAATTGAAATATTAATTCCCATAATTGCGGATGCAAGTATCAAAGAATGAGTTACATTGTTGTTTGAGTCTCCAAAGTATGCGAGTTTTAAGCCTTTGAAAGATTTCGTTTTTAATCTCTTAAAACTTTCTTTTATTGTCTGCAAATCGGATAGTACTTGACAAGGATGTTCGTATGAAGTCAAACCATTTATGACTGGTATTTTGGAGTTTTTCGCTAGCTTTTTTAGCTCTTCGTGGTCGTGCATTCTAACCATAACTGCATCAACATATCTTGAAATAACTTTTCCAACATCTTCAACACTTTCTTTGCCTGCTGCCCACGGAGATGTTTCAGAATGATAATCTACTATTTCACCGCCCATTTTAAACATTGCGACGTCAAAAGAAACTTCAGTTCTTAAAGAAGGCATTTGGAAGAAAGTCATTAATACTTTTTCGTATAACGCTTTGTGATATTTTTTAGGATTCTTTTTCAAATCTGTAGCTTTCTTTAGAAGCCATTCTATTTCTGACTTTTTTAAATCTGATATTGATAGTAGGTGTTTGGTCATTTAAGTTAAAGAGAATTTGTAGGTTTAAATAGTTAACTGAAGCAAATGAAAAAGATATATTTGAAAATCAGAGTTCTTCTTATGTTATAACTTTCATAATATTTTTATAAAGTAATTAATATTTGAATCGGAAAAATGAGTTAGAACTGAAGCGAATTTTTTATTTTTTAGATTTTCTCAAATAAATTTGTATTTTCTCAAAACACTTTTTAAATCAGGCATACCAATCTCATCTAATTCGTAGCCTAAATTAATGACTGGCTTTTTTACTTTAATTAATCTTGAAATATCAAAAGGACTTCCATCAACAACATAATCACAGTTCGCTTTTTTTATTGTGTTATTTATTGTTTTTTTCAATTCCTTAATTTGTCTTTTTGAATAACCCATTGCGGGTAAAACATTTGATAATTGTGTGAATTTTTTATAAACTTCTTTCAAACTCC
>CAYJUR010000159.1:0-2528 GCA_964373405.1 uncultured Methanosarcinales archaeon
TTGCATTAGTTGGACTTCTTCATTTATGGAGAGCTCTTGGCGGATATGATGCAAACATAGGAAACATAACTCTGCCTGTCTGGGGTTCATGGATAGGATTACTTGTTGCCATTGTCCTTGTATGGCTTAATTGGAATGCTATGAAGAAGTGATTCTTTTCTTATTTTAATTTTTTGATTTCTCCATTAATAACATCTATTAAATCCATTATATCAAACTCAGATTTTTTTAATAGTCTGTAAGCCATTGTATCTTTATGATATAATATTGAATTCAGCAAATATATTGATGATAATGGCACATTATCTTTGTTTGCCATAGATATGGCATCTTCAAATATATTTTTTAGAAGGGGGGTAAATGTTATATTTTCTCTGTTTGGGTGTGTATCTTTAAGTCTGAAATCTCCATTTTCTAAATATTCAATCTTCTTTTCAGCAATCTCATACTCAGATGCTAATAATAATTTAAGGCTTCTGTAAGTAGACCTATAATTTACCTGTGCACAGGCTCTTAATACATGACCTGCGCCTTCATCAAAAGTTCTCCCAAATAATGCTAACAACAAATGTTCGGTTCCGACAAAATCAAAACCTTGATTAAATGCTTCATCAATAGCAAAATCCAAAGTTCTTTGAATTGGTAGAGAAAGTTTTGATGTATCCATTTAACTAGAATTCACATTGCGAATATATAAATTTATCCCAAAGCTCTTCTTACATCAACAACATCACAACCTTGAATACCTTTAATATTTCTTACTGTTTCTTCTAAGTCATCAGTTGATCCCAAATTTTCGTTCATAGAAAATATAATTTTTAATGCTACTAATCCAAAACCAACTGGCTCTTTTTCTATTTTACCAACATTTCCGCCAAATTGTTTGATTTCTAATTCTACTTTCTTTGCAATCTTATCTAAATTTTGATTAACATCTTCAGGCATAATTTTGAATGTTATAATTACTTGAGCCATGTGTTAGAAAGTTTATGTATTGTATTTAAAGGTTTGCTTTTCGACATATATTAAATTTATGTTTTTCAAGATTCGATTTCATTATTAACATCATTCTTTGAAGCATTCTTAACTTAATTATGAAGGAAAGTTAGATTTGCATGAAAATAGAAAGTTAGGCAGAAAGCTGGTTTTGAAATTCGCATTCACAAATAAATGCTTATTCATAATATGATTTCTACATCCTTGCCAAACAATTTCTTGATTTCTTCAAAAGTTTTTTCTTTAAGAACGACTGGTTTAGGAACATCTTTAGAGAAATCTTCTTCCATCTCATCTAAAGTCGTATCTCTAATCGAATCAAAACTTCCATTTTCTTTTAATTTTGTTTTTTGAATTTTGTTTTTGTCTGAAATGTCGTATACGATATAAACCGATTTCTGCAAAAATATAATTTCGCCATATTTGTCATTGAATTTTACTTTGACTTTTGATTTCTCCACATCATGAGTTTTTTTCCTTTGAATGTTTTCTGTTAGGTTTTTCATCAATTCTTCGTAATCCTTGCCTATTTTTTCTATTTCTGTTTTTGTCAATTTGTTTTCATCAAAATCTTTCTTTGCCTCAAATATATTTTCAATTAATTTTAGATTTTGTTTACCTAACTTTCCTTTGTTTATTAGATTCCTGTTAAACAAAATTGTAATTTCTTTCTCATTCGTGTCTTCAACACCTTCAAGTTTTAGTATATCTCTGCAAGCATTAATTGTATTATCATATAAATTCTCAAATTTTTCTTTTCTTTTGATTTCAGAAATTTGTTCAAACAATCTTTTAATTCGTTTCATATATTTTTCTGCATTATACAAAAAATCATCCAACTCTTTTCCTTTTACTTCTTTTATTTTTCCTTCCTCAACAGCTTTATAGAAATCACGAATTTTTTTCATGATATCAACATATTCTCTTTCTAATAATTTTTCTTTTTGCACAAAAATCTCTTGCATCAATTCAATTGTTTCTTTTGGTGTTGGAGGAGGAATTCCGTATAACATTATTGCTGCCTGTGTAGCATTTAATGTACTCCAATAAATCTCAGATTCTACGAGCATTCTCATTTTTAGTTTTACATTTTTAATCATATCTTCGCTTGTTCCCATAAATAAATCAATAGCTTCCTGTGATGGTCGAACTTTTCCCATCTTCAGCAGTTGTTTCCAAGGCATAAATATTCCTCTGTCATATAATGGAATTCCGTCTCTCAAAACTGTAAATATAACAGGATTAGCATTCTTCATACTTTCCCAAAAATCTGTGAGAATGTATGTTTGAACATTAAGTTTATTTTTTATTCCTGTAATTTCGCCAGCCTCCATTCCCATAGAAATAATTATTGCCCTTAATTTATCTTTTAATTCGATTCTTGACATTCTTTTAACATCTGTGTCGTCTATGATTATTGCTATATCAATATCTGAAATTGAAGTTGCTTCTCCTCTTGGAAGTGATCCAAACAAAACATATGAAACAATATATTTTTCAAATTTGTTTAAAACCATTCTTTTGTGTATGTC
>CAYJUR010000160.1:0-2522 GCA_964373405.1 uncultured Methanosarcinales archaeon
ACATTCTTATTTTCCATATTAATTCAAGAAAAAATAGCTTTAATAAGCTTTTGATTTGTGAAACTAGTTTCACAAATACCTTTTTATAGGAGTTAGTTTTTTAGATTGTATGACTTTGAAAGAATTTAAGAAAGAATTGAATGGGAGCAGAGTTGAAGGGGAACTAATAAAAACGATTTTTTATTCTCTTCTTACTTCATTCATCATTTTAGGATTATCATATTATTTTAGATTTAGGTATATTGAAAATTTCATGGAAACTAAAGGTTATTTTTTATTTTTTGCAGCTTTGAGTTATAGCCTACTTATTCCAACTATTAGACAGGTAAGAGCGTATAAAGAATTTCCTTGTATGACTGGAATGATGATAGGAATGACTATGGGAATAGTTGGGGGGTTTCTTTCTGGATTTCTTCTTGCCTCTACTAATGGAATGTTTGTTGGAAGTTTATTTGGAATGAGCGTAGGAATATTTCTTGGAATTTGGAATGGTAAATGTTGTGGAGTTATGGGGGTTATGGAAGGAACGATGTCTGGATTCATGGGTGGTTTAATGGGGGCGATGACTGCATTTATGTTGTTTAACGATCACTTAATTGCTTCAATGATAATAGTATTTTCAATCTCGGCAATTATTTTATTCTCCTTAAACTATACAATATACAAAGAAATGAAATTAGAAGAAAGAAAATTGAAAGAAGACCACTTTTGGACATTTTTTATTTCATTTATTTTGATAACTTTAACTATATGGCTAATGATTTTCGGACCAAGAAGCGGAGTGTTTGGATAAATATATAAATATAGAACCAATAATAATAACATGAAAAATATAACAATCTTATTTATTATTGTAATTATGGTTTTGGTAGTTGGTGGTTTTGTATTTGTAAATGGAAAAAATGGAAATACAGCAAATTTTGTTTCAAACAACGCACAAGTAGTTGAAGGGCAAATACAACAAGTAGTTTTAAGTCAGGATGGATATAACTACAAGGATGCCACTGCACAAGCAGGAAAACCGATTTCTCTAACTGCAGATGGCTCTGTAAAGGGGTGTTTAAGATCAGTAGTATTTAGTGTTGAAGGTAAAAAATATTCAAAATATTTGAAAACATCTGAGGATGTCTTAGAATTGCCAGCACTTTCTAAGGGAACTTACTCGTACTCTTGTATTATGGGTATGGGTCAAGGTAAGCTCATAGTTCAGTAAAATGAAAGAAATTTTCAAAAAACCATATATTTTTTGGTTCATCGGAATATTTGTTTTTTATCTAATTTTAAATATTTTAATTAGTGGTTTTTATAATACTATTCCATTAATTGTTATTTATGCTAAAACAATTAATTGGTTAAAGTTGGGGATTTCATTGATTTTGACATTAGTTATTGGTTTTTTGGTCGCTCTAAACAGCATTTCAGTTTACATAAAATATAGAGAAAGGAAAAAATGTAATGGTGTTGGAACAGCAAGTGCTGGAACAATTGGTGGTTTAATTGTTGGAGTATGTCCCTTATGTATTACTGGAATTTTTCCATTAATACTCGGATTAATAGGAATAAGTTTTAGTTTTGGTTCTCTCCCATTTCAGGGAATCGAGATACAAGTTTTAGTCATATTAATTCTTTTCATAAGTTATAAGCAGATTTCTAAAGGAAGATATTAATTGGAAGAATTTATTAATTACAAATCAATCATAAGATTATGAAACCTCGTTATTTGGGTGTGGCTATTATAGTAATAAGTGTTATTGCATTAGCCGGCCTTTTTTATCTTGATTCTGTGTTAAGTGAACAAAGTTTAAAAAATTGTATAGAATTTTGCAATTTACAAAAAGATAGTTCTTGTTCATTAGAGTCTTGCAAGGATAATGGAGAACACAATGACTATGAGAACATCATTTCAACTCTCAAAATATTAGTTGCATTTTTAGGAGGAATTGGATTTTATCTATTATTAACAAAAGCTGAGAAAATAGTAGAACAAAAAGAATATGATATAACAAAATTGAATTCAGAAGAGAAGAAAGTGTTTTATTTTATCAAAGAAAATAAAGATAAGGTAGTTTATCAGAGTAACATCGTGAAACATTTTAATTTTCCGAAATCAAAAATATCAAGAATACTAGATAAATTAGAACAAACTGATATTATAGAGAGAAAAAGAAGAGGCATGACTAACATTATTTTATTGAAGTAAATTTACTTCTTTTTCTCAGCCCAATTTATCAAGGGAGTTAGAATGTTCATTAATTTTTCTCCGCTTCTTGTAAGTTCATATTCAACTCTTGGCGGAGTTTCGTTGAAAGCCTTTCTTTTGATAATTTTCTCTTTTTCTAACTCTTTTAGTCTACTGCTTAATATCTTTGCAGTGGCTCTTTCCATTCTTCCTAACAAATCACTAAACCTCAAACTTCCAAAGTTACCTATCGTGATTATAATAGACATTGTCCACTTCTTGCTTAAATAATCAGATATAGACTCTAAAGGCTTAGGGCAATAACCATTAACTGATTTCATCC
>CAYJUR010000161.1:0-2518 GCA_964373405.1 uncultured Methanosarcinales archaeon
ACCCAATTAAACTAGTTATAGGAGTTCTAATTTCGTGGCTAACATAATTCATAATATCTTCTAACTGATTTGTTCTTTCCTTAACTTTTTTATCCATTTCTTCATACAATCTAACATATTCTATTGCAATTGAAGCACTATTAGCAAATATAGTAAACGAATTCAGATTTTTTTGCGTAATAATTTTCCCAGAGACTACATTATCTCCAGCAATAAGTCCTATAATATCATCCCTAATAATTAAAGGCATTGCTGCAAATGGAGTGTCAGGTTTCTTGCCTAACTCTTTGTTGTATGGAGTCTCTTTAGAATCTTTAACAATAACTGCTTTTTTGTTAGACAAAATTCTAGATAAAAAAGTATTTGGCTTTATTTCAATTTTGATATTTTCAAAATTATCATTGCCGATAGCTACAGCACCATTCATAAAACTTTTTTCTTTATCATACAAGTATAATCTTACTCTATCAAAACCAACAATATTTTTAAGTCCTTGAATAATTAACATAAGAATTTGCTTGAGCTCGAATTTTCTTTGTAAAAAATTTGATATGGTTCTAATTGCTTCAAGTTCTTCAATTGTTTTTTCAAATTTTTCATCAGAATCTAAGTTTTTATTTAATTTAATATTTTTAGGAAGGGTAAAAAAGAAAGTACTTGACTTACCTAAAGTTGATTTAACCCATATATCTCCTTCATGCAAATCTATTATTTCTTTAGCAACAGACAATCCAACTCCTGTTCCTGCTCCAACCCTCGTTAAATGATCTTCTAACTGATAAAATTCTTCAAAAATTTTCTTGATTTTGCTTTTCTCAATACCTATTCCAGTATCTTTTACGCTAATTTGAACAAAATAAGGATGATCCTTAACTTTGACACTAATGCTTCCCCCTTTTTTATTGAACTTAATTGCATTTGAAATAAAATGTGATAATGCTACCTTAATTTTTTCTGGGTCAATATTAATACTTAATGGATTTTCTTCCTTGAATTGAACAATTAATTCTTTTTTTTCAATTTCTTTATTGTGAGATTTTATTGAATTATTTATTATTTCGATTAAATTAACATTTTCAAGATTTAATGGATCTTTTCTTGATACTAATCTACTCAAATTTACCACATCGTCTATAACATTTTTTAGTCTGTCTGATTCTTCATCAATTATCTTGACACACTCTTTTTGTTCTTTGGTTAAATCTCCAAGTTTATCATTAACCAAAAGAGAACTATATCCCTTTATACTTGTCAAAGGTGTTCTTAATTCGTGGGAAACAATAGATAACAATTGTGTCTTAAGTTCGTCTGCTTCTTTCAGTCTCAAATTTTTAGCTCTTAATTCATTCGTTGCTAGCTTAATTTTTTTCTTTAATTGCTTATTAAAATTATTTAATTTGTCATAAAGTAATGCCCGATTAATTGATAATGCTGTATCATTTGCAAATAATTGTAATATATTAATATCAAATTTTTCGCTTTTTATATCTTTCACATTTGCAGTTAATATACCTATTAAATTTCCTTCAACAATCAATGGGAGACACAAGAAAGATATTACTTCGTCATCTAACAAAAGTTCTTTTTCAATAATAATATCAGATTTATTCAAATCAGGAATAAAAACTGCTTTTTTATCTTTTGTCATTTCCATTAAAAATTTACTTTTTGCAATCTCAATTTTAATTGTTTTCATTATGGATTTTGATGTTGATGTTGATGTGACACCTTCCAAAGAATTACTTTCCTCGTCAATCAAATACAATGAAGAAGAATCGAATCCTAATTTTTTAATTCCATTTAGTATCTGATCAAGAAGAGAATTTAATTCAAGAACATTACTCATAGATTTTTCAATTTCTTCCAAAACTCGCAATTCGTTACTTATACTTACATTTTCGGATATGTTTTTAATTGAACAAATAAATAAATCTTTATCGAGTTTGTTTATGCTCACTTTATAATGTCTGTTTTTTGAAGAAATTAAAGTATTATTAGTTATTTGAGAAGTAATTTGTTCTTTTATTTTATCGTCTTGCAAATATTCGTTTGCTTTTTTATTTGAATAGACTATACTTCCATCTACATCAAGCAGACATATTGCACTATCTGCCAAATTTATGACTCGTTCAAAATCAATTTCTGCAAGCTTTTGTTTGTTGTTCAATGAAAATTGACCCATTTTCAAGAGCAAAAATCTTTAGATTTTTACTCAAGTATCTTGCTTATTCTATCTTTAAGTTCTGAAGGTTCAAAAGGTTTTGTTATATAATCATCTGCCCCCAAATCCAAACCTTCATACATATCAGCTAACTTATCTTTAGCTGAAAGAAATAATACAGGAATATCTCTGGTATCTTTATATTTTTTTAATTCTTCAACAACTTCAAAACCTGACATTCCGGGCATCATTATGTCCATAGTTATTAATGCCGGTTGTAACTCGGATGCTTTTAAAAGCGCTTCATTACCAGAATTGGCAACTTCTATGTTAAATTCGTCTTGCAATGTTAATTTT